>NZ_JALJRP010000008.1:125297-195562 GCF_024519715.1 Pseudomonas sp. Pse35
CACCCGCCGCACCTTCGACCAGCCCGCAAATAAGCCCCTTAGTCATGCGCGTCCTGGGCGCCTGTGCCCTGGCGCACCTGATCAATGACTTGATCCAGGCTGTGCTGCCATCGATCTACCCGATGCTCAAAGCCAACTACGGCCTGAGCTTCACCCAGGTCGGCCTGATCACCCTGACCTTCCAGTTGACCGCCTCCCTGCTACAACCGTGGATCGGCTACCACACCGACCGCCACCCCAAACCCTGGTTATTACCAGCGGGCATGGTGTGCACCTTGATCGGCATCCTGATGTTGGCCTTTGTCGGCAACTTCCCGGCGATATTGCTCGCGGCGGCGCTGGTGGGTGTGGGCTCATCGACCTTCCACCCGGAAACCTCCCGCGTCGCACGCCTGGCTTCCGGTGGGCGCTACGGCCTGGCGCAATCGACCTTCCAGGTCGGCGGCAACACCGGCAGCGCTTTCGGCCCGTTGCTGGCGGCGGCGATCATCATTCCCTACGGCCAAAGCCACATTGCCTGGTTCGGCCTGTTTGCGGTGTTCGCCATCCTGGTGCTGTACGGTTTGAGCCGCTGGTACCGCCACCACCTCAACCTGTTCAAGCTCAAGCAAGGCAGCCAGGCGACCCACGGTTTGTCCAAAGGCCGCGTGACCTTCGCCCTGGTGGTATTGGCTGTGCTGGTGTTCTCCAAATACTGGTACATGACCAGCCTGACCAGTTACTTCACGTTCTACCTGATCGAGAAATTCCAGCTGTCGGTGGCCAGCTCGCAGATGTACCTATTCCTGTTCCTCGGCGCGGTGGCCGTGGGCACCTTTGCCGGTGGCCCGATCGGCGACAAGATCGGCCGCAAGAAAGTCATCTGGTTCTCGATCCTCGGCGCCGCACCGTTCACCCTGGCCCTGCCCTACGTCGACCTGTTCTGGACCGCGGTACTCAGCGTGGTCATCGGCTTTATCATCGCCTCGGCATTCTCGGCCATCGTGGTGTTTGCCCAGGAATTGGTGCCGGGCAATGTGGGCATGATCGCCGGGATATTCTTCGGCCTGATGTTCGGCTTCAGCGGGATCGGCGCGGCGCTGCTCGGGATGCTCGCTGACCATCACGGCATCGAATACGTGTACAAGCTGTGCTCGTTCCTGCCGTTGGTGGGTATCCTCACGGTACTGTTGCCGTCGACCAAAGGCGTTTGATCGGTTGCGTCGCCCCATAGCCGTAGTTATCTACAACTTTGGGGCGACGCGGGACCTGTGGCGAGGGAGCTTGCTCCCGTGACGGCCTGCCAGCCGATGCATATTTATCTGACACCACTAGATCCAAATGGGGGAGCTGGCTTGCCTGCGATGGCGGCCTGCTAGCCGAAGCCTATCTACCTGCCCCCCCACGATCCAGATGTGGGTGGCTTGCCTGCGATGACCATAGGTATCGACACAATTCCGTAGCGCTCAACGGTAACCACGATGCGAAGCGAGCCGCTCTTGATCTGCTATGGATATGTCCACAATCCAACTGTGTTGACTGCCAGGCCGCCTTCGCGAGCAAGCCAGCTCCCACTTTGGATCGTGGTGTGTCAGTCAGATCAGCGTCGCTGGCAGGTCGTCACGGGAGCAACAAGCCTCACTTCATGGCCCGGCGAGAAAATCCATTAACCACGATATAGAGCAAAGGCCCTACCGACACAAACACTGCCGTCAGTAAAAAATACGGCAGCACTGAGACCATCGACCGCCCTCGCCTACGCGCATCCCGGTACATCCACACACACGCCAGCACCGCCATCAGATACAGGTCAATCACCACCTGCGCCGTATCGGGCCGGGACATCAGTTCCCATCCAAATGCCAGCAGGGACTGCTCGGCCGTGAGCATGGTCGCCACCGTATAGAGGGTAAACCCGAGCAAGGCAGCCAGGGCGATATAAGGTCTGTGCATGGTCTCTTCCTTGAAGTGCAACGTTAATCAGCGCGGCCACCTTAGCGACAAGAGGCTGCCGCTCGCAATCCTGCAGACGTCTTTCCCGAGATGTCCTGCGCGCCGCCTACACGAAGTATGCCGCGCTGGTTTTGTGAAATATCTGTACGTAGACTGCCGCCATACCCCCACTTGAAGGCGGCGAAAAAAACGTGATGCAAGTTACTGAAGTCTCTATTGCCCAATTGCGCGCTGCGCTTGAAGCCGGCCAGACCACGGCAGTTGAACTGGTGCAGGCGTACCTGGCGCGGATCGATGCCTACGATGGCCCGCAGACGGCCACTGCACTGAACGCCGTGGTGGTACGCAACCCCGATGCGCTCAAAGAAGCCCAGGCGTCCGATGCGCGCCGTGCCAAGGGGCAAACCCTGGGGCCGCTGGATGGCATTCCTTACACCGCCAAGGACAGTTACCTGGTCAAGGGGTTGACGGCTGCATCCGGCAGCCCGGCGTTTGCCAAGCTGGTGGCCCAGCGCGATGCCTTCACCATTGAGCGTCTGCGTGCCGGTGGCGCTATCTGCCTGGGCAAGACCAACATGCCGCCGATGGCCAATGGCGGTATGCAGCGTGGCGTGTACGGTCGCGCCGAAAGCCCCTACAACGCCGACTACCTCACCGCGCCGTTTGCGTCGGGTTCCTCCAACGGCGCTGGTACCGCCACCGCCGCCAGCTTTGCCGCGTTCGGGCTGGCTGAAGAAACCTGGTCCAGCGGTCGCGGCCCGGCCTCCAATAATGGCTTGTGTGCCTACACGCCGTCCCGTGGCGTGATTTCGGTGCGCGGCAACTGGCCACTGACCCCGACCATGGACGTGGTGGTGCCTTATGCTCGCACCATGGCCGACCTGCTGGAAGTGCTCGACGTCGTGGTGGCCGAAGACCCGGACACACGTGGTGACCTGTGGCGCCTGCAACCCTGGGTGCCGATCCCCAGCGTCACCTCGGTGCGCCCGGTGTCCTACGCCGCGCTGGCAGTCGACAGCGAAAACCTGGCCGGCAAGCGCTTTGGCGTGCCGCGCATGTACATCAACGCCGACCCGGATGCTGGCACCAGCGAAAAACCGGGTATCGGCGGCCCGACCGGACAAAAGATCCACACCCGCGCCACGGTGATCGAACTGTGGCAAGCCGCGCGCCAGGCATTGGAAGCGGCGGGTGCCGAAGTGATCGAAGTGGATTTCCCGCTGGTGTCCAACTGCGAAGGCGACCGCCCCGGCGCGCCGACGGTGTTTACCCGTGGCCTGGTCTCTAAAGAGTTCCTCCACGACGAGTTGTGGGAGCTGTCTGCATGGGCCTTCGATGATTTCCTGCGTGCCAACGGCGACCCGCACCTGAACCGCCTGGCCGATGTGGACGGGCCGAACATCTTCCCCCACGACCCCGGCACCCTGCCCAACCGTGAAGACGACCTGGCCGCCGGCATGGACGAATACGTGCGCATGGCCCAACGCGGCATCACGCCATGGGACCAGATCAGCACCGTGCCCGATGGCCTGTGCGGCCTGGAGCAAACCCGGCGCCTGGACCTGGAAGACTGGATGGACACCCTCGGGCTCGACGCCGTGCTGTTCCCCACCGTGGCCGACGTAGGCCCGGCGGATGCCGATGTGAACGAAGCGTCTGCCGACATTGCCTGGAGCAACGGCGTGTGGGTGGCCAACGGCAACCTCGCCATCCGCCACCTGGGCGTGCCCACCGTCACCGTGCCGATGGGGGTGATGGCAGACATCGGCATGCCGGTGGGGCTGACCTTCGCCGGGCGTGCCTATGACGATTCGGCGCTGTTGCGCTTTGCCTCGGCGTTCGAAGCCACCGGCAGCAAACGGATGATCCCGCCGCGTACGCCACCGCTGGCGACTATCTAGCTGGGCTCCTCACTCAAATGCGGGCTTGCTGTGGCGAGCAAGCTTGCTTGCGCTGGGGTGCGTAGCGCCCCCAAAAAGCCGGCTCCAGCTGCGCTGTCGAGCGGGAGCAAGCTCCCTCGCCACAGCAAGCCCGCTCCCACACTTTTTGTTCATATTTCAGTTCAAACACCGTGGTGCGAGGACCGAAGCACCTCGTTGCGACGCAGCCACTCCTCCACCACATCCCCCAAAGTCTTGGGTGCGCCGTTACGAATCCACGCCATGAATGGACGGTTGAACCTGAACGCCGGGCCACACTGCTCAAGCATAAAGCGGCGCACGTTCTGGGTGTTTTTATAGCTAGGGGTGACGGCTGTAGCGCGGGTGATGACGTCGCTGTGCCAGTCAAAATCCATGATGTACCTCGGCTGCGCGGATGGTGATGGAACTCTAGCGCCTCCTCACCTCAAGCTCCTGCAAAATTTCACTTTGCTTCCCGCTTGAGAATATTGCATCGTTGTACGACGACGTACCTCGTCGCATTTCCCAACAACAATAAGGAAATACCCATGCCCAACTTCAAAGTGCTGATCGGATTTCTGTGCCTGTTCTCCGGCTACGTCGCCGCCGCGCCCGGCACCGCCGAGAAGGATGTAGCCCAGGCAGTTGATCAATTGACCCAAGCCATGCTGCATCTGGACCTCAAGCAGCTTCATGCACTGACGTCCGACAAGCTCACCTACGGCCACTCCAGCGGCAAGGTGCAAAACAAAGCGCAATTCATTGCCGACCTGGAAACCCATACCAGCGCATTCAAAACCCTGGAGATGCAAAACCAGACCATCACCCTCAACGGCGATACCGCTCTGGTGCGCAACCACTTCCACGCCTTGGCAGTGAACAGCGGTGTGGACACACCAACCGATATCGACAACTTCCAGGTCTGGCAAAAACAGCATGGCAAATGGCTGCTGATTGGTCGCCAGGCTTACAAGTACTGAAGATCGCTCACCACGCCACCACCTTGCGCACCTTCACCAGCGCCTCACGCAACGCCGCCATGGGCACCGAACCCAGGGCCAGGCGCAGCGCGTGGGGCACCTGGGCCGAGACCGCGAAAGGTTCGGCGGTTGAAACCGAGATGCCCGCGCGCTGCAAGGTCATGGCGACCTGATCGGCGCGGGCGTCTTCCGCCAACGGTAGCCACAGAAAGTAGGAGGACGGGTGACTGATGGTCTTCACCCCTCTCAGCACCTGCGCCGCCAACGCTTGACGGGCCTGGGCATCCGCACGCTTTTGCGCCTCCAGTTGCGCCACCGTGCCGTCCTCGAGCCAGCCCACCGCAATCGCGCTCATCACCCCCGGCACGTTCCAGGTAGTGGCCATGATCGTGCGTTCCAAGCCGCTCACCCAAGCCATAGGCGCAGCGATAAAGCCCACGCGCAAACCGGTGGCGACACTTTTGGACAACCCGCCGATGTACACCGTGCGCTCCGGTGCAAGAGTTGCCAAAGGCGGCGGCGCTTCTTCGGCGAGAAACGCATAGGCGCCATCCTCGATGATCATCAGGTTGTGCTGCCGGGCGATTGCCACCAAGCGCTCGCGCTGCTCCAGGCTCATCACCCAGCCCAGCGGGTTATGCAGGGTCGGCATGCTGTACACCGCTCGCACCGGGCGCTGGCGACACAGGCTGTGCAGGTGGTCAAGATCAGGGCCGTTGGCTGTGACTGGGATGGCGACCAGTTCCAGGTGCAGGGTTTCGGCCAGTACCTTAAACCCCGAATAGGTCAGCGCATCCACCGCGACCACATCCCCAGGCTTGAGCAAGGTCATCATGCTCACCGCCAGGCCATGCTGGGCGCCGCTGACCACCAGCACCTGCTCGGCTTGCACCGTCAACCCTCGGTTCAACAAGTGCCGGGCCACGGCGGCGCGCTCGTGCACACGTCCGGCATGGGGCTGGTAACGCAGCAACGCCTCCAGATCGCCGGACAGGGCGAGTTGGCGCAACGCCGTGCGCAGCAGCTCGGCCTGGCCCGGCAAAGACGGATAGTTGAAATTCAGGTCCAGCAAACCCGCCGCAACCGTCATCTGCCCGCTGCCCTGCCCCGGTGGCAAGGCAATCTCACGTACGAAGGTGCCGCGCCCGGTTTCGCCACTGACCAGGCCCATGGCTTCCAGCTCGCTGTACACCCGGCTGGCGGTGACCAGTGCCAGGCCATGCTCGGCGGCCAATTGGCGATGGGTAGGCAACCGCGTGCCGGGCTGCAATTGGCCGCTGCGGATGGCCTCGGCGAAGGTATCGACCAGCGTCTTGTAGCGAGCACGGGGCATAGGGATGTATCCATGACAATTTTTTGATTGTCTTAATCTTCAATCCTAGGATGCCCAGCACGCAACTGCCATTTTCGGACAGGTCCCCCATGGAACGCACTTCTCCTCTCGGCACTCTGGACAGCAGCACCCAGGGTTGGATCAACGGTTTTATCGGTGTGGTGATTTTCAGCGGCTCGCTGCCAGCCACGCGCCTGGCGGTCATGGAATTCGATCCGGTGTTCCTGACCATGATCCGCGCCACTCTCGCGGCGCTACTGGGGTTGTGCCTATTGGGGGTATTCAAGGAAAAACGCCCCACGCGCCAGCAATGGGCACCGCTGGTTATCGTCGCGCTTGGCGTGGTGATCGGCTTTCCACTGCTGACGGCCCTGGCCCTGCAGTACGTGACCTCGGCCCACTCCATCGTCTTTATCGGCCTGCTGCCACTGGCTACGGCGGTGTTCGGTGTGCTGCGCGGCGGTGAACGGCCGAGGCCGGTGTTCTGGTTGTTTTCGATCCTGGGCAGCCTATTGGTGATGGGATATGCCGTTACCCAAGGCTTGAGCGCCGCACCCGCGGGCGATGTGTTGATGCTGTTGGCCGTGCTGGCATGCGGCCTGGGGTATGCCGAAGGCGCCAAGCTGTCGCGCAGCCTGGGCGGCTGGCAGGTGATCTGCTGGGCGCTGGTGGTGTCGCTGCCGGTGGTGGCGCCCTTGAGCCTGTTGTTGGCGCCGTCTACCCTCAGCGGTATCAGCTTGCCGGCCTGGTTGAGCCTGGGCTACGTGGCGGTGTTCAGCATGTTGATCGGCTTTGTATTCTGGTACCGCGGCCTGGCCCAGGGCGGGATTGCCGCGGTCGGCCAGTTGCAGTTGCTGCAACCGTTCTTCGGCCTGGCGCTGGCAGCGGGTTTGCTGCATGAACAGGTCAGCCTGGGCATGGTGCTGGTGACGGTGGCGGTGATCGGCTGCGTGGCCGGGGCGAAGAAGTTTGCTCGCTAACCCCTGGCCTGCTAAATAGAAGCGTCGCCCAAACAACAACAAGGACTCTGCATGCACAGCGCTTCTCTCCAGGACACCACGGCGCCGGAAGGCATCTGCTACGGCTGCGGCAGCAGCAACCCTCATGGCCTGCACATCAAGAGCCGCTGGGATGACGATGGCGTACACGTCATTGCCGAGCATCAACCCGAGGCCAAATACAGCGGCTGGCCAGACCTGGTCTACGGTGGCCTGATCGCCATGCTGGTGGACTGCCATTCCAACTGGACCGCCATGGCCTACCACTACCGCGCCGAACAGCGTGAACCCGGCAGCCTGCCGCGCATCGACTGCGTCACCGGTAACCTGGGGATCAAATTCATCAAGCCCACGCCCATGGGTGTGCCCCTGGTCCTGCGGGCGCGGGTCGAAGGCGAAATCGGTCGCAAAAGCCGGGTGGTCTGCGAAGTGTATGCAGGCAGCGTGCTCACCGCCGTCGGCGACTCGGTGTTCGTGCGCGTCGACACCGGGCAACTGGCCGCCGCCGCCCATGGCCGCGAGGTTTGATCCTGGTCTACAGTGACGGCAACCGCTAATCGAGGACTGCACCGATGACTCGTCTGACCGCGAAAGACTTTGCTCCCGAACTGCTGGAACTCTACGACGGCTATGCCCACGGCAAGATCAACCGCCGCGAATTTCTCGACCGCGCCGCGCTGTTCACCCTCGGTGGCCTCACCGCTTCGGCATTGCTCGCGGCCCTGAGCCCCAATTACGCCCTGGCCGAGCAGGTGAAATTCACCGACCCGGATATCGTCGCCGACTACATCACCTACCCCTCGCCCAAAGGCAACGGCACCGTGCGCGGCTATCTGGTGCGCCCAGCCAAGGCGGCAGGCAAGCTGCCCGCCGTGGTGGTGGTGCATGAAAACCGGGGCCTGAACCCCTATATCGAAGACGTCGCCCGACGCCTGGCCAAGGCCGGCTTTATCGCCCTGGCCCCGGACGGCCTGACCTCGGTGGGCGGCTACCCTGGCAATGATGAAAAAGGCGTGGCCCTGCAGCAGACCGTCGACCCGACCAAACTGATGAACGACTTCTTTGCCGCCATCGAGTGGCTGATGCAGCACGACAGCAGCACGGGCAAAGTCGGCATCACCGGGTTCTGTTACGGCGGTGGCATGACCAATGCAGCGGCGGTGGCCTACCCGGAACTGGGCGCGGCAGTGTCGTTCTACGGGCGCCAACCCGACGCCAAGGACGTGCCGCGCATCAAGGCGCCGGTCATGTTGCATTTCGGTGAGCTGGATACGCGCATCAATGAAGGCTGGCCGGCGTATGAACAGGCATTGAAGGCCGCGGGGACGAGGTATGAGGCGTTTATCTACAAGGGCGCCAATCACGGGTTCCATAATGATTCGACACCGCGCTATGACGAAGCAGCGGCGAACCTTGCCTGGGAACGCACCCTGGGATGGTTCCGCCAATACCTGATGTAGGAGCGAGCTTGCTCGCGAAAAACGACAACGATAACGCGGGCGTCCTGGATAGACGCGGCGCCTGGGAGTTTTTCGCGAGCAAGCTCGCTCCTAGATAAATGAGGGTCTGCCTCCCCAAATGTTATCCAACACTTGCCTGCAACCACCCTTTGAACGCCAACATCGCGGGTGTCTCAGCCCGCGACTGCAAGCGCGTCAACCAATAGCTGCCGGTGGTGATCCCCACCTCGAACGGCTGGCGGATCACATCGTTCTCCAATTGCCGTGAAAACATCAGGGCTGGCGCCAGTGCTACGCCAGTCCCTTGCAGCGCGGCCTCCATCATCGCCAGCGAAGAGTCGAACACCACGCTGCGCGGCATCCGTGTATCGCTGGGCAAACCGGCGGCCTGGAACCACAGGTTCCACTCATCGGCACGGTAGGAACGCAGCAAGGTGTGTTTCAGTACGTCAGCCGGGCTGTGCAGTTGTTCGGCAATCTGCGGCACGCACAACACCGTCAGCGGTGCCTCAAGCAAGGGGCAGGCGTCGGTGCCGTGCCACGCGCCGGCGCCAAAGCGGATGGCATAATCCAGGCCCTCGGCAGCGACATCCACGCGGTTGTTGTGGGTGGACAAGCGCAAGTCGATCAACGGGTAGCGGCTGTGAAAATCCGCCAGGCGTGGCAACAACCAGCCCACCGCAAAGGTACCGACCGCCCCCACCGTCAGGACTTCACGGTAATGCCCGCCTTCAAACTGATCCAAGGTCAGGGCAATACGGTCGAAGGCGTCACGCAGCACGGGCAGCAGGGATTCGCCTTCGCTGGTGAGCATCAAGCCCCGTGGCAGGCGCTTGAACAGCGTGACGTTGAGTTGCGCTTCGAGACTTTTGACCTGATGACTGACCGCCGCCTGGGTCACGCACAGCTCAATGGCCGCACGGGTAAAGCTCAAATGGCGCGCCGACGCTTCGAAGGCGCGCAACGCATTGAGCGGCAGGTGGGAACGCAACATGGCTTGACCCAAATTTTTCTAATGGCAGGTGCGAGATATCATCGTTTGCCGACGCCCGGAAATCTACCTACATTTGCCACGCCTGCGCAGGCTCCGATCGTCATTGCCTTATTTACATGGAAGCGAACCATGAAACACACTCTGAAAAAATATGCGGTTTCAGCTTTGTTGCTTGGCGCTGGCAGCTGCATGGCCGCCACCGATATGCGCCAGGTCGTGGACAGCCACGTCACCCCTCTGATGAAACAGCAAGGCATCCCGGGCCTGACGGTCGCGGTCGTCCAACACGGCAAGGTGCAATACTTTAACTACGGCGTCGCCGCCAAAGACACCCAGGCACCCGTCACCGAAAACACCCTGTTCGAAATCGGCTCAGTGAGCAAAACCTTCAACGCCACCCTCGGCGGATATGCCCAGGCCATCGGCAAGCTCAAGCTGTCGGACATGACCAGCCAACATCTGCCCGTCCTGGCTGGCAGCGCGTTCGATCGCATCAGCCTGCTGCAACTGGCCACTTATACCGCCGGCGGCCTGACGCTGCAGTTTCCGGATGCCGCCGACAGTGCAACCACCATGATGGATTACTTCCAGCATTGGAAACCCACTTATGCGCCGGGGGAACAACGCCTTTACTCCAACCCCAGCATTGGCCTGTTCGGTTACGTGACCGCAAAAAGCCTGGGCCAGCCTTTCACCGTCGCCATGGAAAAAACCCTGCTGCCCAAGCTGGGCTTGACCAATACCTATACTCGCGTCCCCGCCGACAAGGCTGGCCAATACGCCCAGGGCTATGACAGCCAGCAGAAACCGGTACGCGTCAACCCTGGCGCCCTGGACTTCGAAGCCTATGGCCTCAAGAGCAGCAGCCAGGACCTGGCCCGCTACGTGATCGCGAACATGCACCCGCAAACCCTGGAACAACCGGTGCAACAGGCCATTGCCACCAGTCACGCCGGCTACTACACCGTCAACGGCATGACCCAGGGGCTGGGCTGGGAACGCTACCCCTACCCCATCGGCCTGCAAGCGTTACTGGACGGCAACTCCACACCGATGGCGATGGAGCCGCACAAGGTCACCTGGTTGACACCCGCCCAGGCCGAGCCGGCCAACGTGCTGTACAACAAAACCGGGTCCACTGGCGGCTTTGGTGCTTACGTGGCGTACGTGCCAAGCAAGGACATGGGGGTGGTGATCCTGGCGAACCGGAACTACCCGAATGCCGAAAGGGTGAAAGTAGCGCACGCGATCTTGAGTGCGATGGACCAATAAGGCCGCCATCGCAGGCAAGCCTGCTCCCACATTTGGATCGCGGCGCGTCAGTTAGATCAGCGTCCGCCGTTGGGTAGTCACGGGAGCAAGCGCCCTCGCCACAGGGCCTGCGTCGTCCCTGAGTTATGTAGATACCTATGCCCCGATGAGGGAGTGTCTGACCCACCGCCATCGGGGCAAGCCCCCTCCCACCCTACATTCCGAGCCACTGCGGCAGCGCAAGGGAAATGAACGGCAAGTAAGTCACCATGATCAGGAACACCAGCAAAATCATCAGCCACGGCATCGCCGCGCGAATAGTCTGCCCCAATGTCAGCCCGGTCACCGCCGAGGTCACGAACAGGTTCAGCCCCACCGGCGGGTGCACCAGGCCGATTTCCATGTTCACCACCATCACGATGCCCAGGTGAATCGGATCAATGCCCAGCTTCATCGCAATCGGGAAAAAGATCGGCGCCAGGATCAGCACAATGGCCGAAGGCTCCATAAAGCTGCCGGCAATCAGCAGCACCACGTTGACCATGATCAAAAAGCCAATCGGCGTCAGCCCTTCCGAGATTACCCACGCAGTGATTTGCTGGGGGATCTGTTCGGTGGTCAGCACGTGGGCAAACAGCATGGCGTTGGCGATGATGAACATCAGCATGATCGACAAGCGCCCCGACTCCAGCAGCACCTTGGGGCAGTCGCGCAGCTTCATGTCCTTGTAGACGAACAGCGCGACGAATGCTGAATACACGGCCGCCACTGCCGCCGCTTCGGTCGGGGTGAACATGCCGCTGTAAATGCCGCCGAGGATGATCACCAGCAGCAACAGGCCCCAGAATGCCCGGCGTGCACAGCTCAGCCACTCACGGAATGTCGCCCGGGGTTGCGCAGGCAGCTTCTTGATGCGGGCGACGATATAGATCGCGACCATCAACATCAGGCCCAGCAGCAAGCCCGGAATCACCCCGGCCATGAACAACTTGCCCACCGAGGTTTCGGTCGCCGCCGAATACACCACCATCACGATCGACGGCGGAATCAGAATGCCCAAGGTCCCGGCATTGCAGATGATGCCCGCACCAAATTCCTTCGGATAACCGGAGCGCACCATGCCCGCCACGGCAATCGAACCCACCGCTGCCACCGTGGCCGGTGACGACCCGGACAGCGCTGCAAATAGCATGCACGCCAGCACCGCCGCAATCGCCAGGCCACCGCGGATATGCCCGACACAGGCGTTGGCAAAGTCGATCAGCCGCTGGGCCACGCCGCCGGTGGTCATGAAGGCACCGGACAACAGGAAAAACGGAATCGCCAGGAAGGTGTAGGCATCGCTGGTTTCAAACAGTTTGATCGCCAGGGAACTCACCGAGTCCTGGCTGAACATCAAAATCGACACCGCACCGGACAGCCCCAGGGCAATCGCAATCGGCACGCCCAGGAACATGAACACGAACAACAGCAAAAACAGACAGAGCACGGCCATCAGTGACGCTCCTCATGGCTGCCGGCCAACTTGCTGGCCTCACCGGCCTCGTCGGCCAACCCCAACCCGACCTGGCGGTGGGTAAAGATGCGGTAGAAAATTTCCAGGTAGCGGATCAATACCAACGCAAAGCCAATGGGCACGATCACCACGATGTCGCCGACATCGATGCCGAACTGGTCGAGGTCTTCGGCGCCGATATGCGCGGTCATCACCGCACTTACCCACTTGTAGCTGGCCACCATGAACAGCCCGGCATAGGCCAGGCAGCACAGGCAGGCGAGCATGCCGAGCAGGCGCTGCACCGGGCGCCGGGTCAGCCGCACCAGCGCGTCCACGCCCAGGTGGCCGGCGGTGCGCACGCCGTAGGAAATGCCGAAGAAAATCAACCAGCCGAACATGGCCTTGGTCAGCGCCACACTCCAGGTCATCTCTTGGGCCCAGGTCATGCTGCCGTCGCCCAGGGCATTGAAGAAGGGGCTGCTCCAGGCCCATTTGTCGGCCAGGGAAAAGAACAGGGTGTAGACGTTGTTGAGCATGACGTAGACGAATGTCACCAGGGTCATGGCGGCCAGCAGGAAAGCGATAAAGCCTTCCTCCAGGTGCTCCCAGACGCGCCTTAGCGTTTGCATGGCAAAACCTCGCGAGGCAGAGATAGGTAAAAGCCAGGTCAACCTGCTAGATCGTTCCCACGCTCCGCGTGGTAATGCCGCCCCGGACGCTCCACGTCCTGTATCACGCCGTGCGTATGGCAACGCGGAGCGTCACGGGATGCATTACCACGCGGAGCGTGGGAACGATCAGTCGCGGGCAAGCCCGCTCCCACAGGGGATTACTGATTGGACTGGTCCGCCGACTTGATCAGGTCTGCCCCAATCTCGCCTTCGAACTTCTGCCACACCGGGCGCATGGCTTCGCGCCACAGCGCACGTTGCTCGGGGGTCAGTTCGATGATTTCGCTGGTCTTGGCGTCGATGATCTTCTGCTTGGCCGACTGGTTCAGCGCTTCGGCCTGCTTGTTCACCTCCACGGTGACCTCGGCCATGATCTGTTCCAGGGTGCTGCGCACATCCGGCGCCAGGCCATTCCAGAACTTCGCGTTGGTGATCACCATGTAGTCGATCAGGCCATGGTTGGACTCGGTGAAATACTTCTGCACTTCATTGACCTTCTGGCTTTCATAGTTCGACCAAGTGTTCTCGGTGCCATTCACGGTACCGGTCTGCAGGCCCTGGTAAACCTCGGCAAAGCTCATCTTGCGCGGGTTGGCGCGGATCGCCTTGAACTGTTCTTCGAGCACACTGGAAGCTTGCACGCGGAACTTCAGGCCACGGGCGTCCTTGGGTTCATGCAGGGCCTTGTTGGCAGAGAGTTGTTTGAGGCCGTTGTGCCAATAGGCCAGGCCGAGGATGTTTTTATCCTGCATCGAGGTCAGCAGTTGCTTGCCCTGGGCCGCCTGGAAACGGTCGACGGCGGCCAGGTCGTTGAACAGGAACGGCAAGTCGTAGATCTGCACTTGCTTGGTGTAGTGCTCGAATTTGGCCAGGGACGGGGCCAGCATCTGCACATCACCCAGCAGCAATGCTTCCATTTCCTTGCCATCGCCAAACAGCGACGAGTTCGGGTACACCTCGACCTTGACCTTGCCGGGCAGGCGCTCTTCAGCAAGTTTTTTGAACAGCAGCGCGCCCTGGCCTTTGGGGGTGTTTTCGGACACCACGTGGGCGAACTTGATCACAATCGGGTCTGCCGCCTGGGCCAGGCCAGCGGTAAACAAGGTGGCGGCGCACAGCAGCGCCCGGGAAAGCTTGAGCATGGGAATCACCTTCTTATTGTTGTGTTTAAGGCAAGGTGCCTGATGTAACGCGTGTCGTGAATTTCGAATTTTAGATACCTGCGTTCGGCCTGGCCGAACGCGCCCAGTGTGGGAGCTGGCTTGCCTGCGATAGCGGTGTGTCAGGCAACACAGACATTGACTGTTCTGCCGCTATCGCAGGCAAGCCAGCTCCCACACTTTGTTCCCGGTTTTGTCAGTTACAGTTGCGCGGCCAGCAGCCTTTGAGCGCGCAGCAACACCGGCGCATCCACCATCTGCCCATCAATCTGATAAGCCCCTGCCCCATGGGCGCCCGCCTCCACCACCCGCCTGGCCCAGGCCAGCTCTTCGGCGCTCGGCGCCAGCGCGGCATGGATCACCGCGACTTGCTTGGGATGAATGCACAACGCCCCGGCAAAACCCATCTCATAGGCGTGCCGGATCGAACGGTGCAGGCCTTCTGGGTCGTCGATGGCCGGGTGCACGCCGTCCAGCGGCGCCGCCAGGCCCGCGGCGCGCGAATGCACGATCAACGCCAGGCGCGCCTGGTCGAGGGCCAATTCGGCGGCACGGGAGTGACTGCTCAGGTTCAGGTCCAGCGCCAGGTCCAAGCCACCGAACGACAGGCGCTCCACCTGGGGCGCCTGGGCAATCTGCGCCAGTGCCAGCAAACCGCGTGCGCTTTCGATAATCGGCCAGATAGCCTTGCCGGTCGCGGCCACCACCGCCACCTGGGCCGCGCTTTCGACCTTGGGCAGCAATACCCCGGCGACATTTGCATGGGCCTTGCAGAACGCCACGTCCTCAAAATGCTCGGCATGTTGCGGCGCGTTGGTGCGCACCCACACCTGGGCCTCAGGATGGACGTGCAGGAACGCGCCCAGATTATCCCGGGCCTGACGTTTGAGCGGCTCTTCCACCGCGTCTTCAAAATCCACAATCACTGCGTCGGCGCCGCTGGCCAGGGCCTTGGCAAACCGCTCCGGGCGGCTGCCCGGCACAAACAGCGCAGAACGTACTAAAGGCTTTGGCATCACTTGATTCCTGATTAGATAACGCCGCGCTCGCGCAGGTGGTTAATGGCCTCAACGGAGTAACCCAACTGGTCGAGGATGCCTTGGCTGTGTTGCCCCAGCGCCGGCACGCCGTCCATGCGCGGGGTAAACGCGGCGTTACGGGCCGGTGGCAGCAGCGACGGCAACGGCCCCGCCGGGCTGTCGACGTCGCGCCAGCTGTCGCGGGCCTTGAGTTGCGGGTGGTCCCACACGCCTTGCATATCGTTGACCCGGGCGCTGGCAATTTGCGCGTCTTCCAGGCGCTGGATCACCGCCTCGACGTCCAGTGGGGCAAAGCGCTCCACGATGATCTGGCGCAGCACCTCGCGGTTGGCCGAGCGCTTGAAATTGGCGCTGAAGCGTTCGTCCATGGCCAGCGCCGGGGTGAGCAGCACTTTGTCGCAGAACGCCGCCCATTCGCGCTCGTTCTGCAAGCCGAGCATCACGGTGCCGCCGCCCCCGGTGGGAAACGGCCCGTAGGGGTAAATCGTCGAATGCGCGGCACCCGCACGCGGTGGCGGCGCCGCGCCGTCGAAGGCGTAATACATCGGGTAGCCCATCCACTCCACCAGGCTTTCGAGCATGCTTACATCGATGCGGCTGCCCTGGCCGGTTTTGCCGCGTAGCAGCAGCGCCGACAGAATGCCGCTGTAGGCGTACATGCCGGCGGAGATATCCGCGATGGAGCAACCGGCCTTGGCCATCTGTTCTTCTTCTGGGCCTCCGGTCACCGAGAGGAAGCCGCCCTCGCTCTGGATCAGCAGGTCGTAGGCTTTCTTTTTCTCGTAGGGCCCGCCTTCGCCGTAGCCGGAAATATCGCAGACGATCAGGCGTGGAAAGCGCACGTGCAGCGCCTCGAACGATAAGCCCATGCGCGCTGCCGCGCCGGGGGCAAGGTTCTGCACCAACACATCGGCATCGGCCAAAAGCGCATCCAGAATAGCGCCCGCCTCGTCCTGCTTGAGGTCCAGGGTCAGGCTTTCCTTGGAGCGGTTGGTCCAGACGAAATGCGACGCCAGGCCACGCACCCGCTCGTCATAGCCACGGGCGAAGTCGCCGGTGCCGGGGCGCTCTACCTTGATGACCCGGGCACCGAGATCGGCCAGCTGGCGCGTGCAAAATGGCGCGGCAATCGCGTGTTCCAGGCTGACGACGGTGATGCCGTCCAGCGGTCGTTGTTCAGTCATGACAAATCCCTCAAAGCCAATGGGCCATGGACGCGGTAGTGCGCAGGTTCCACACCTGCTCGATCAGGCCTCTGGCCTGGGCCGGGGTGCGGGCGCCGCTGAATTGGGCCAGGCGCTGGAATTTATCCGCCAGTTCGGCCCGACTCAGGGTGTTGCCCGGGTCGCCCTTGGGTTCATCAATGGCACCGCGCAGCGTGCGGCCATCGGTGGTGGTGACCGTGACGCGGCCCAGCCAGCGTTGCGGGTAGGCGTTGTCGACTTCCGCGTCCAGGGTCATGCAGACCTTGTCGCGAAACGCCGCGACCGCAGGATCGGTCAACGCCAGCTCATGGAATTCAGGCAAACCGGCTTTGCCATGCACAGCGATCAGCCCAAGCACCGTGCCCATGGAAAATTTGGCCTGGTGCACGGTGGCCGGCACCGTCACTCGGCCGAGTACGTCAATGGCGCCTTGGTGCACGTGGGTTTGCACCTGGGAGATCTGCGCAGCGCTCAGGCCTTCACGCTGCATCACGTCCAGCAGCGCATCGGCAGCAGGATGGGTGTGGCGACAGGAGGCGTGGAATTTGAACGAGGTTTCCACCAGCGCCCAACGGCTGCCCAGCTCGGAAGACAATTTGCCCGGTTGGGCATCACTGGACATACCGGCCGCCAAACCTTGCTCACCTTCAAGGATATTGCGCGCGCCGGTCAGCCCATCGGCCGTAAGGTAAGCCGCCAGCAAGCCCTCCGCCGCCGCCTTGGCCGTGTGCAGTTGCTTGGAGTCGGCGGCATCGCGCAGAAACTCCCACAGCCCGGCAGCCTGGGTGCCGGCGCTGCCGAGCAGGTTGATGAATTGTTCTTCGTTGAAATCGAGCAACTTGCCCACCGCGACCGCCGCCGCCAGGGTGCCGACCGTGGCCGTGGTGTGGAAGATGCGGTAGTGCGAGCGGCCCATGAACTCACCGATGCGAATCCCCGCCTCGTAGCCGGCCACCGAGGCCAGCAACAGTTCACGGCCAGACTTGCCGAGGTCCTGGGCAGCCGCCAACGCGGCGGGAAACACCACGGTGGCCGGGTGCAGCACGGAACTGTTGTGCAGGTCATCCTGCTCCACCAGGTGTGAGGAGGCGGCGTTGACCAGTGCGGCGAAATACGCGCTGGTGCCGGTGCCGTTGACGATCATCTGGGCCGGGCCGCTGCTCGGGCCCATCTTCTGCGCGTAGCGTTCAAACAAGGGGATCGGGTGCGCGCCTTGGCTGGCCAAGGCTGATGCGAGCCAATCCAGGTACAGCTCTTCGGTGCGCGCCAGCACGGGCTCGGGCAATTGTGAGTACGTCAGCTCGGCCAGGAACCGGCACAGGGCTTGGGTATGATGCATGCTCAAGGCCCTCAGAAGCTGCGTGGCAATTCGAGCAAATGCTCGGCCACGTAGGACAGGATCAGGTTGGTGGAGATCGGCGCCACCTGGTACAGGCGGGTTTCGCGGAACTTGCGCTCCACGTCGTACTCGCAGGCAAAGCCGAAGCCGCCGTGGGTTTGCAGGCAGGCGTTGGCCGCTTCCCAGGACGCCTTGGCCGCCAGGTACTTGGCCATGTTGGCACTGGCCCCGGCGTTCTTGCCGCTGTCGTATTCCTCGCAGGCACGCCAGCGCATCAGGTCGGCCGCTTCGATCTCGATATGCGCCTCGGCAATCGGGAACTGCACGCCCTGGTTCTGCCCGATTGGCCGGCCAAACACCACACGGTCGCGGGCATAGGCGCTGGCCTTTTCGATGAACCAGCGGCCGTCACCGATGCACTCGGCGGCAATCAGCGTACGCTCGGCATTCAGGCCATCGAGGATGTATTTGAAGCCCTTGCCCTCCTCGCCAATCAGGCTGTCCAGGGGCAGCTCCAGGTTGTCGAAGAACAGCTCGTTGGTCTCGTGGTTGACCATATTGGCGATGGGCTGCACGGTGAGGCCGTTGCCGATGGCCTGGCGCAGGTCCACTAGGAAGATCGACATGCCTTCGGACTTTTTCTTTACGTCGGCCAAAGGCGTGGTGCGCGCCAGCAGGATCATCAGGTCGGAATGCTGTACCCGAGAGATCCAGACTTTCTGGCCGTTGATCACGTACTTGTCGCCGCGCTTGATCGCCGTGGTCTTGATCTTGGTGGTGTCGGTGCCGGTAGTGGGCTCGGTGACGGCCATCGACTGCAGGCGCAATTCACCGCTGGCCAGCTTGGGCAGGTAGTAGCGTTTTTGCGCCTCGCTGCCGTGACGCAGCAGGGTGAACATGTTGTACATCTGGCCGTGTACGGTGCCCGAGTTGCCGCCGCAGCGGTTGACTTCCTCAAGGATCACCGAGGCTTCGGCCAGGCCCAGGCCGGAACCGCCGTATTCCTCGGGGATCATGGCCGACAGCCAACCGGCGTCGGTCAGGGCCTTGACGAAGGCTTCAGGGAAGCCTTTTTTTTCATCGATCTTGCGCCAGTAAGCGGCATCGAACTCGGCGCACAAGGCGCGCACGCCTTCGCGGATGGCCTTGAGTTCTTCGTTGTCATGGGCATTCATTAACGGCTCTCCGCCTGTTGTTATCGGGTTATTCGAAATGCACTTGGGCGGTCTGCGCCAGGCCTTCAGTGTTGCCCGCCCAGAGTTCTGCGACGCCGGTTGCGGTGATACGCCCGCCCACCTCAAAAGGCTGTGGCGCAATCAGTGGGCGCACGCCGCGATAGGCAAAGCGGCGCAGGGTCGCCTCAGGGTGCGCCCGGCAGAACGCACGCAGGTTCAAAGTGGCGATCAGCGGGCCATGCACCACCAGGCCGGCATAGCCTTCGGTGCCGGTGACATAGGGATAGTCGTAATGAATGCGATGGCCGTTGAAGGTCACGGCGCTGTAGCGGAACAGCAAAGTGGGGGTCGGTTCGACCGCTTCTGTCCATTCGCCCCGGACCAGGGCATCGCCGCTGCCGGGCTTGGGCGGCGTGGGTTCGCGGTAGACGATGTCCTGTTCCTCGCGAATCGCCAGACGCCCGGCCTGGGAATAGTCGTGGCGCACCGTGACAAACAGCAGCGAACCGGTGCGACCGGTCTTTTCTTCAACCTGAGTGATGGTCGACACACGGGTGGCCGATTCACCGGCACGCAGCGGGTGCAGAAACTCGATACGCCCACCGGCCCACATGCGATTGCGGTTATCGGCGGGTGGCAAGAACCCGCCGCGGGCCGGATGACCATCGCCGCCCAGGGCCGACTCCGGCAACGGGTCCTGGAAAAAACACCATTGCCACAGCGCAGGTACGGCTTCACCGTCGGCGGGCACTGCTTCACCGAACGTGGCGGCGATGCGTTTGAGCAGGTTATGGCTGAGGTGGTCGTGGGCGGTCTCACTTCGGCCGATCCAATCAGTGGCGCTCATCGGGTGCAGGTCCTCAGGCAGTGGGTGTCTGCCGTGGATCATGCAAGGGCCTGCCCGTTCTGAGAATTTGCATTTCAATAAACCAGCGTTCGGTTAAGCTGAACGCACCATTCCTATGCGTACCTCTTGTGGCGAGGGAGCTTGCTCCCGTTGGGGCGCGAAGCGGCCCCAAAAAACAGGTCTGCTTCGCAGTCCAGCGGGAGCAAGCTCCCTCGCCACGGGTGATCACAAGCCTGGAGTTTTGCATGCACTTCGATCTCGCCGACCTGCGCCTGTTTATCCATATCGCCGAATCCCCCAGCCTCACCCAGGGTGCCAAGCGCGCCTTCCTGTCGCCGGCTGCCGCCAGTGCGCGGATCAAGGCCCTGGAAGGTCAGCTCGACACGCGCCTGTTGTACCGCGATAGCCGGGGCGTGGAGATCACCCCGGCAGGCGAGCGCCTGTTACACCATGCGCGGTTGATCATGCGCCAGGTGGATTACCTCAAAAGCGAGTTCACCCAATACGGCGTGGATTCGGCCGGGCATATCCGTATCTTCGCCAACACCACGGCGGTCACCGAGTTTTTGCCGGAGGTCTTGGCAGGCTTTCTGTCACAGCGCCCGGGCGTCACCGTCGACCTGCAGGAGCGCCTGTCGCGGGACATCGTGCGTGGGGTGCTCGATGGCACCAGTGACATGGGCATCATCGCCGGCCCCGTGGAAGCCTCCGGCCTGCAAGTGTTGCATTTCAGCACCGACGAACTGGTGCTGATGGTACCCGTCGGGCATCCGTTGGCCGACCAGCCTTCGGTGACCCTTGAGCAGACCCTGGCGTATCAGCATATCGGCCTGCATGAAGGCAGCACGCTGTTGAGTTTCCTGCGCGAACACGTCGAGCGTCTGGGCAAGCAATTGTCGCTGCGTATCCAGGTCTCGAGCTTCGAGGCGATCTGCCGGATGGTCGAGGCCGGCGTGGGCATCGGTATCATTCCTGAGTCCGCCGCCCTGCGTCACAGCCGCACCATGCAGCTGGTGACGGTAAAACTGGACGAGCCCTGGGCGATTCGCGAGCGCAGCATCCTGGTACGCGAGCTGGAAGCGCTGCCGGGGACCATTCGCGCCCTGATCGCCACGTTGATGCCCGCCCCTCTGGGCAAATCCTGATGTTTTTATAAGCGGCCGTTAACAGTCTTTGACAGTTTCCCGACAAAGCACTCAAAGATTCTCGGCCCCCGCCGCCCTAGCATTCCAGCATCCAAATCATCATTCGGGTGCTCTTGATGTTTCGCAGATTGCGCGGTATTCCGCTCTTGGGTTGCCTGTTGGGCAGTATCGGTTGCCACTCGCAACCGCCTGCCCCGCCGCCGATTCAAAAAGGCGATTACGGCGCAATTATCCGCTACCTGCAAACCCGTATTCCCCGGGAGATGGCTCGGGACAATGTGGCGGGATTGTCGATTGCCCTGGTCAATGGCCAGGAGCTGATCTGGGCCCGCGGCTTTGGCCTGGCTGACAAAGACCTGGGGGTGCCGGTCACGCCCAATACCGCGTTTCGCGCAGGTGGCATCTCCAAGCTGCTGAGCGCCACGGCAGCGCTGCAACTGGTGGAGCAGCAACACCTGGCGCTGGATGCGCCGATCCAGAAGACCCTGCGTGAGTTCTACGTACGCTCCCGCTTTCACAGCGACCAGGCCGAGGCGGATCGAGCGATCACCTTGCGGCGCTTGCTCAGCCATCAATCCGGCTTGCCCAGCGAGCACCTGCGCGACCTGCGCAGCACCTATGCCATGGGGCAGATGCCGATGCGTGTGTCGGGTGTGTGGCTGAGCAGCCTGCCGGGTTCCCAGGTGGCGTATTCCAACCTTGGCTATGCCTTGGTGGGCGCCGCCATTGAGCGCAGCAGCGGCAAAAGCTTCGAAGCCCAGTTACAAAGCAGCCTGCTCACACCCTTGAGAATGAACCAGTCCAGTTTCCTGGGCACCGGTGCGCAAATGAGCTATCGCGCCCACGGCTACGAGGATGGCAAGGCCAGCACCGACCCACAGGTGCGTGACCTCGCCGCCGGCGGCCTGTGGACCAGCCCCAAAGACCTCAGCCGCTACGTACGCATGCTGTTTGCCAAGGGCACCTACAAGGGCAGCCAGATCCTCGGCAGCACGTCTATCGACGCCATGTTTACCCAGCAAAACACCGGCAATGCCTTGGATTTCGACTGCCAGATGGGCTTGGGCTGGTTCTTGGCGCCCTGTGGTGACGAGCCCATCGGCCCCGGTGTGCGCACCTACCAGCACAGCGGTGGCGGCGACGACTTCGTGGCCCAGTTGACCCTGCTGCCGGATCAGCAACTGGCCGTGGTCATCATGGCCAACGACAGCAACGCCGAAGACATGGTGGTGTCGCTGACCACCGACAGCCTGCGCCTGATGCTCCAGGCTCAGACCGGCAAGCCCGTATGCGCCGATGACTGCCAGGCCCCCAGCCACGGCCTCAAGCTGCGCCATGTACCGGCGGCGGTGGATCGCAAGCGCCTGGCAGGCTTCTACGCGACCGCCTGGGGCGTGTTCCGCATCAGGGATGAGCATGCGCGCTTGAGCGGTGAACTGGCCGGCTACGATTTCCAGCTATTGCGTGATGAGCAAGGCTGGCTGCGGGCGCAGAAAAAGATACTGGGGTTCTGGCGCAAGGACCTCGGCGAGTTGGGCCGCGTGCAGCTGGATGTGCTCACGGTACAAGGCCGCCAAATGCTCACCGCCCGCAGCCACGGCCAACGCATTGCCATCGGCGAGCGCATCGAGCCGCCGCCCTTGTCCGCCGCGTGGGCCAACACGGTCGGCACCTACCAGGTGCTCAGCAGCCATGAACCCGACGCGCCATTGAGTGGCATCAGCGTGCGCCAGGAGGACGGTTTCCTGGTGATTCGCGGCCAATTGCACGGCGAGCCGCTGACCGACTACATCCTGCTGCCCATCGACAACGCCCATGCGGTGCTGGCCGGCAACGGCTACGGCCTGGGCGATACCGTCAGCCGCCAGGTCAACGGCCTGAGTGCTTCGGGCTACTCGTTCAAACGCACCCATTCACCCCACACACCCTTGAACCTCTAACCAGGAAAACACCCTGATGCACTCAAAAAACCTGTGCCTGTCATTGACCTCACTGTGCCTGCTCGCCGCCGCCGATACGGCGCTTGCCGAAGACTGGCAATACAGTCTCGAGGCCGGCATGGCCAACGCCCCCCGCTACAGTGGCAGCGACGAACGTATGACGGCGCCTGTGCTCGGCGGCAGAATCATCAGCCCCTGGGGCGTCTTCCTCGACACTGATACGGGCTTGGGCTGGGGTTACGAAGGCAATGCCCTGAGCTTCAGCGCATACGTTGGCGCAAGCGATTCGCGCAAGGATAAAAATGAAAGCATGCATGCCGGCTCCAAACGCCTCAAAGGCATGGGCGAGATCAAGTCACGTCCGCAATTGGGGGTGAGTGCCGCCTACAACCTCGGAGGTGTGATCATCGGCGCCACCCTGGAACATGCGCTTGAAGAAGATAAACACAAGGAAACCGGCAAGGCTTTTACCCACCTGGAGTTGAGCCTGGGTACCAATCTCTATGAAGGCCGCTACGGCTCCGTCGATGCCGCCATCAACAGCCACTTCGGTGACCGCAACTACCTGCAAACCTGGTACGGCGTGACTGCCGACCAGGCCACCCGCAGCCGCTTCAAGGAATACAAGGCAAGGGCCGGCAATATCAGCAATGGCATGAACCTCTCATGGAGCGTGCCGATCAACGAACACACGCAGTTCTCGACCTTGCTGGATGTGCAATACCTGGCGGATGAAGCAGGCAAGAGCCCGATCGTGGAGCAGCGGCTGCAGGCATCGGTGTTGGGGGAGCTGCAGTACACCTTCTGATCTGACTTGCCCTCTGTAGGAGCGAGCTTGCTCGCGAAAAACTCGCAGGCGCCGCGTTTATCCAGAGAACACGCGTTATCGTTGAGGCTTTTCGCGAGCAAGCTCGCTCCTACAGGATGGCATTGGGGCAAGCCCCCTTACTCTGCATAGGCCCACGTCATTCGAAACGACGCCCCGCCCCACTCCGAATCCTGCACTTCCACCTGCCCGCCATGCCACTGGCTGACACGCTTGACCAGCGCCAGGCCCAGACCAAATCCGCCTGTGCGGCGGTCGCGGCTGGCGTCAAGGCGCAGGAAGGGTTCGAATATCTTGGTGCGACCCTCCAGCGGTACTCCCGGCCCATCGTCGTTGACCCGCACTTCGTAACCGCTGCCAAACTTGACCAGCGACACTTCCACGCGACGATCGGCATAACGAATCGCGTTGCGCAGCAGGTTGATCACGGCCCGCGCCATAAAGCGTGGCTCGATCTGGATAACGTCCACCTCGCAGGTGCGCAACGACAACTGCACCCCTTCCGCTTCGGCCTCCAGGGCCACGCTGCCGATCACACTGTCGAGCCAACTGTGGGCCTCGATATGCTCGCGGGTGACCTGGGTAGCGCCTGGCTCAAGGCTGGCATAGGTCAACAGCTCGGAGACCATTTCTTCCAGCTCACCGAGGTCGGCGTACATGTCGTTGATCAACGCTCGGCTTTGCCGTGGGTCGCTCTGCTGCCTGAGCTGGTCCAGCTCGAATGACAGCCGCGCAATCGGCGTACGCAATTCGTGGGAGACCGCGTTGGTGAGTTCGCGCTGGTTGGCGATCAAACCTTCGATGCGCTCGGCCATCTGGTTGAAGTGCCCGGCCAGTGAACGCACGGTGGAGCGAGTCGGCAGCAAGATGCGCGAGCCCAGGTCATTGTCACCGAAACGTTGCGCTGCCAGGCGGATGTGCTCCAGGTCGCGCCAGTGTGGACGCACCCAGAAATACAGGACGATGGCCAGGCTCACGCCCAGGAAAGCGTAGGCCCAGAGGTACAACCACTTGGGTTCCTCCGGCAATCTGATTTCGAGCAGTTGCGGGCCGTCGTCGATAGGCGCAAGAAATTTCATGAAGTCCTCGCGCACCACCACCTGGCCAGCCGCCAGGAGTTTCTGTTCCCGTTCGCTCAAATCCTGGGTGTCGCGCTGCACCAGTTCGAGCCGCAAGCCGTAATGCGGTTGCAGTTCGTCCAGGCGTGCCTGGCGCGCCTCTGCCTGCACGGGGCGCAACTGTTCCACCAGGGCCCAGGCCGGGCCGCGCAGGGCTTCACGGTTATAGGTTTCGTTGGATTCGGGCATGTAAGCGTCCAGGCCGAAGTTGACCAACCAGATCGACCCGGCCAGGCCGAGCGCGAGAATCAAATAGAGGCGCAGGTACAAGCGCAGCATCTACACCTCCCACGCGAACGGATTGAACAGGTAGCCCTTGCCCCAGATGGTCTTGATGCACACCGGCTCGCGGGGGTTGTCATTGAGCTTGCCGCGCAGTTTGCTGATGTACACGTCTACGCTGCGGTTCAGCCCGTCAAAGGCAATGCCGCGCATGCGGTTCAGGATGTCGTCGCGAGAGAGGATCTTGCCCGCGCTGCTGGCCAGCAACCACAGCAACTCGAACTCCATGGTGGTGAGGTCAATGGTCTCGCCGCCCAGGCGGACCACCCGGCAACTGCGATCAATCGACAAGCGGCCAAATTCCAGGGCACCGCGCACGGTGGGCTCGGGTACCTGGCGGCGCTGCAGCGCACGCAGGCGCGCCAACAACACCGGCGGTTTGATCGGCTTGATCACGTAGTCGTCAGCACCGGACTCAAGGCCAAGGATATGGTCCAGGTCATCTTCCTTGGCGGTGAGGATCACGATGGGCGTGTCCGACACGTTGCGAATCTCGCGGCAGACATGCAGCCCGCTCTGACCCGGCAGCATCAGATCGAGCACGACGATCTTCGGCTTGAAATCCAGGAACGCCACCAGCGCTTCATCGCCCCGGTACACCACCCGTACCTCGAAACCATGCTGCGACAGAAAATGCGAGACCAGCCCTGCCAGCTTTTCATCGTCCTCAACGAGCAGGACCTTGCCCAGACCCAGGTTTTCCATAAGTTCTCAGTGTGGATGCGCGGATTGAAATGGGGCCATTATAGGTGGCAAGCTGGCCGACAGAGGTGGCTGACCAGTCCACAGCGAAGAAGCTTCATGCTTTTAAGAGTTTTTAACAAATAGCCTGCAGTTTTTAACGCCATTGACAGGGAGCTCCATGCGCAAGGATTACCTGGCGTTCTTCATTTCGCTGTTCCTTTCACGGCTGGCCGACCAGGTTCTGCTGTTTATCGTGCCACTGATCGTGTTCCAGACCACGCAAAGCGTGTCGTGGGCGGGGTTGGCGTTTTTTATCGAGTCACTGCCGCGCTACCTGGCGTTTCCGGTGTGCGGCGCGTTGTGCGACAGGTTTTCACCGGTGCGTATCCTGCATATCAGCCAGGTGTATCGGGCCCTGGCCTGCGTGGTGGCGATGGCGCTGTATGGGCTGTTCGACGGTATCCATTGGCTGGTGATGCTGTCCGCGTTGTGCGGCGTGCTGACCACCCAGGGCATCATGGCGCGGGAAGTGGTGATGCCGCATATCTTCGGGCAGTACACCTACGCCAAGACCTTGTCCTATTCGCAGATCGCCGACCAGGGCGGACTGGTGCTCGGGCCATTGGTGGCGGCGCTGATGCTGGAAGTCTGGGCGTGGCCATGGGTAGTGCTGGGCGTCGCCGCGCTGTTTGTGCTGGCAGACCTGGCGATGCTGATCTGGCAGCGCAACACCACGGTGGACCTGCACATCCATGAACAACAGCCGGGTAACTGGCTGCAACCCCTGCGCACCGCTTTTGGCCACATCCTCAACCGGGTGGAGTTGAAACGCATCATCGTCCTGGCGGTCGGTGTGAACCTGATGGTCGGCGTGACGCTGGCTACCTCGGCTGCCATGGTCACCGGCCACTACGCAGCGGGCAAAGACGCCTATGCCCTGCTGCAAGCCGCCGGGGCGCTGGTGACAATCGCGATTCTGTTCTACCTGGCGCATTCATCACTGAAGCTGAAGGTACTGGGCGGGTTGTCGTACTCGATGATCACCGTCGGCGCGCTGATCACCGCGCTCAGCCCCGGCGTGTGGGCCTACACGGTGGGTTTCCTGCTGGTGACCGGTTTCGACAAGATGTTCAACGTGTACCTGCGCAGCACCCGCCAACGGGTGATCCCGGTGCAGGACTTCGGCAAGACAGTCGGCGTGATGACCTTGCTCAACAACCTGGCCCAGCCCTTGGCGGGCTTGATGATTGCCGGGCTGGCAGCGCCTTTGGGCACGCCGACGGTGATCCTGTTGCTGACCGGGATCACCGCCTTGATCGGTGTGGCCGTGGCCTCAGGCTGGCACGCCACTGTGAAAGCGGAACTCGACGTCGGGTGATTCGATCAGGTCCTGCTCGGTGGCCCGCACCCGCTCGATCACCTGGGCGATATCCTTGGCGTCGCCGTACTGGTATGCCAGTTTCAAGTAGCCTTGGAAGTGCCGCGCCTCGCTTTTGAGCAAACCGAAATAGAACTTGCCGAGTTCTTCGTCCAAATGCGGCACCAGCGCTTCGAACCGCTCGCAACTGCGCGCTTCGATAAAGGCCCCCACCACCAGGGTATCCACCAGCTTGACCGGCTCATGGCTGCGCACCACCTTGCGCAAACCCGAGGCGTAACGGCCGGCGTGCAGTTGACGCAGTTCGACCTTGCGCTTTTTCATCAGGCGCATGACCTGCTCGTGGTGCACCAACTCTTCGCGGGCCAGGCGCGACATCATGTTGATCAGGTCAACGTGGCCGTAGTACTTGGCCATCAGGCTCAAGGCGGTGCTGGCGGCTTTGAATTCGCAGTTCTTGTGGTCGATCAGCAGGGTTTCCTGATCGGCCAACGCGGCCTGGACCCAGGCATCGGGGGTGCGGCAGCCGAGGAATTCATGGATTTCGGGCAGGTTCATCGGGCTCACGGGCAAAGGATCACAAAAGGGCGCCGATTATACCGCCCCCGCCGCAGACCACCAGCCACCGGCCTTGATGTGTATCAACATGACGGCTGCGTAGCAGCAACTATAGTTATCCAACGCCTGCCCTTTTGGAGATCCCGACCATGCAAGCCATCCGCAGCATCCTGGTGGTCATCGAGCCCGAGCATTCGGAAAGCCTGGCCCTCAAGCGTGCCAAGCTGATTGCCAAAGTCACCGACGCGCACCTGCACTTGCTGGTCTGTGACAAGAAGCACGAGCATTCGGCGCTGCTGAGCCTGCTCAAGGAAGGCTTGAAAGAAGACGGCTACAGCGTCACCACCGAGCAGGCCTGGAACGACAGCCTGCATGAAACCATCATCGATGTGCAGCAAGCCGAAGGCTGTGGCCTGGTGATCAAACAGCACTTCCCCGACAACCCTCTGAAAAAAGCCCTGCTGACCCCGGCGGACTGGAAGTTGCTGCGCTACTGCCCAACGCCGGTATTGCTGGTCAAGACCGCCACCCCCTGGGCGGGCGGCGTGATCCTGGCGGCCATCGACGTGGGCAACGCCGACGGCGAACACCGCTCGCTGCACAATTCGATCATCGACCATGGCTTTGATATCGCCAGCCTCGCCAAAGCGCAGTTGCATGTGATCAGCGCTCACCCCTCGCCCATGCTGTCGGCGGCAGACCCGACCTTTCAGCTCAAGGAAACCATCGAGGCGCGTTACCGCGAGCAATGCAAGGCCTTCCAGGCCGAGTTCGACGTGGACGACAGGCACCTGCATATCGAGGAAGGCCCGGCCGATGTGCTGATCCCACATATCGCCCATCGGTTGCAGGCGGCGGTGACCATTATCGGCACGGTGGCGCGCACGGGGATTTCCGGCGCGTTGATCGGCAATACCGCAGAAGTGGTGCTGGATGCGGTGCAAAGCGATGTGCTGGTGCTCAAACCGCAGACGCTCATGGACCATCTGGAAGAGCTGGCGACCAAGCCCTGACACCGACCTTCAGGCAATGTGGACCAAATGTGGGAGCTGGCTTGCCTGCGATTGCGGTGGGTAAGCGGGCGCATTTGCTCCTGACACACCGCTATCGCAGGCAAGCCAGCTCCCACATTGACCTCGCCAGTCAGTTACCCAGCGCATCTTTCAAGAACCCCGGCGCGATATAGCGCTGGTAATGCGCCTCGGACAAGATAAAGAACTCGCGATCAATGGCATCGCGCAGTTCAGGCAGCGCCCAGTCGCGAAACTCCGGCAACAGCACCATGCCATAGGCCTCCAGGTTATTGATCACCCGGGCCCCACGGGCGATCAACTGGTAGGCCCAGCAATACTCGGACTGGTGTGGCACAAAGCGAATCTTGCGTTGCTCCAACTGCCCGCGCAGGGTCTTGGGGTCGAAAACCTCCACTTTACCGGCCATGACCTGCACCAACAGCTGCTCAAGCCTGAGCCAGACCGCGCGTTTTTCTTCTTCGTTATAGCCGTTCCACTGGATCACTTCATGGTGGAAGCGCTTGCATCCACGGCACACGAGATCGCCGTAGACCGTGGAGCACAGGCCGACGCAGGGGGTCTTGATGGTTTGGTTGGGCATAAGCAGCAACACGCAAATCAGCGAAACAGTGTGCCATGTTAGCCCTTTGTCTAAGGTTGATCACCCAGCAAACTTGAGCAGGCAACTTACCTTTAGATTTTTTTTGCCGTAGAATCACCCGGCCTTGTAAGGCGCCAATAATCCGCTGGAAGCTGTTTTCAAAGCGTCACGAGCACAGTCGTTCCTTCAGAACGGTGTTGGCGCAGGTTCGACCCGGTAGGTCAGAGCCCGCGCCAACCCTCATCAGCTCCGTTCTGCAGGCGTAAAACTTTGAAAGCAGCTTCTGTAAGGAATGCCGGCAGCGCTGGCTTTGCGGCCCAAAAAGCCCCCGAGCGCATGCGTGCCGTTCATTTCTGGATGAGCGTCCCGTGGGACCACTGATGAGGGTAATAACTGTGCTTGAAGCCTACCGCAAACATATCGAAGAGCGTGCAGCACTGGGTATCGTTCCCCAGCCGCTTAACGCCGAACAAACCGCAGGCCTGGTCGAGCTGCTGAAAAATCCTCCGGCTGGCGAAGAAGAATTCCTCGTTGACCTGATCACCAACCGTATTCCACCAGGCGTTGACGAAGCCGCTTACGTCAAGGCCGGTTTCCTGTCTGCCCTGGCCAAGGGCGAAGCCACTTCCCCCCTGATCGACAAGAAACGCGCTGTTGAACTGCTCGGCACCATGCAGGGCGGCTACAACATCGTGACGTTGGTCGAGCTGCTGGACGACGCCGAACTGGCGCCCGTCGCGGCCGCCCAACTCAAGCACACCCTGCTGATGTTCGATGCGTTCCACGACGTCGCCGAAAAAGCCCGCAACGGCAACGAGCACGCCAAAGGCGTGATCCAGTCCTGGGCTGACGGCGAGTGGTTCCGCAACCGCCCTACCCTGGCCGACAAGATCAGCCTGCGCGTCTTCAAGGTCACCGGCGAAACCAACACCGACGACCTGTCGCCTGCGCCTGACGCCTGGTCCCGCCCTGACATCCCGCTGCACGCCCTGGCCATGCTGAAAATGGCTCGCGAAGGCATTGTGCCGGACGAGCAAGGCAAGACCGGCCCGATGAAGCAGATCGAAGAAATGCGCGGCCAAGGCTTCCCGATCGCCTACGTGGGTGACGTGGTCGGTACCGGCTCGTCGCGTAAGTCAGCGACCAACTCGGTACTGTGGTTCTTCGGTGACGACGTACCTTACGTGCCGAACAAGCGTGCCGGCGGTTTCTGCTTCGGCAGCAAGATCGCTCCGATCTTCTACAACACCATGGAAGATGCCGGCGCACTGCCAATCGAATTCGACGTCACCAACATGAACATGGGCGACGTGATCGACCTGTACCCGCATGCTGGCAAAGTCTGCAAGCACGGCACCGACGAAGTCCTGACCACCTTCGAAATGAAGACCCCAGTGCTGTTGGACGAAGTTCGTGCCGGCGGCCGTATCCCGCTGATCATCGGCCGTGGCCTGACCGACAAGGCACGCGCTGAGCTGGGCCTGGGCCCGACTGACCTGTTCAAGCTGCCTGAAGCGCCTGTCGACACCGGCAAAGGCTTCACCCTGGCGCAGAAAATGGTCGGCAAGGCCTGTGGCCTGCCAGAAGGCAAAGGCGTTCGTCCAGGCACCTACTGCGAGCCGAAGATGACCACCGTGGGGTCCCAGGACACCACCGGCCCAATGACCCGTGATGAACTCAAAGACTTGGCGTGCCTGGGCTTCTCGACCGACCTGGTGATGCAGTCCTTCTGCCACACCGCGGCTTACCCGAAGCCGATCGACGTGACCACCCACCACACCCTGCCTGACTTCATCATGACCCGTGGCGGTGTATCGCTGCGTCCAGGCGACGGCATCATCCACAGCTGGCTGAACCGCATGCTGCTGCCGGACACCGTCGGTACCGGTGGCGACTCCCACACCCGTTTCCCGATGGGCATCTCGTTCCCGGCCGGTTCTGGCCTGGTCGCGTTCGCCGCAGCCACTGGCGTAATGCCACTGGACATGCCGGAATCGATTCTGGTGCGCTTCAAAGGCAAGATGAAGCCTGGCATCACCCTGCGTGACCTGGTTCATGCCATTCCTTACTACGCGATCCAGGCTGGCCTGCTGACCGTAGAAAAGAAAGGCAAGAAGAACGCCTTCTCTGGCCGCATCCTGGAAATCGAAGGCCTGAACGACCTGACGCTGGAACAGGCTTTCGAGCTGTCCGACGCCTCGGCTGAACGTTCGGCTGCCGGTTGCACCATCAAGCTGTCCAAAGAGTCCGTCACCGAGTACCTGAACTCCAACATCACCCTGCTGCGCTGGATGATCGGCGAAGGCTACGGCGATGCACGCACCCTGGAACGTCGCGCCCAAGCGATGGAAGCCTGGGTTGCCAACCCGGAGCTGATGGAGGCCGATGCCGACGCCGAATACGCCGAAATCATCGAGATCGACCTGTCGGAAATCAACGAGCCGATCCTCTGCGCGCCAAACGACCCGGACGACGCCCGTCTGCTGTCCAGCGTCGCTGGCGAGAAGATCGACGAAGTGTTCATCGGTTCGTGCATGACCAACATCGGTCACTTCCGCGCTGCCGGTAAGCTGCTGGAGCAGGTCAAGGGCCAGCTGCCTACCCGTCTGTGGCTGTCGCCGCCGACCAAGATGGACGCTCACCAACTGACCGAAGAAGGCTACTACGGCATCTACGGCAAGGCTGGCGCACGCATGGAAATGCCAGGCTGCTCGCTGTGCATGGGTAACCAGGCACGCGTTGAGCCGAACTCCACCGTCGTGTCGACCTCGACCCGTAACTTCCCGAACCGCCTGGGTGATGGTGCCAACGTCTACCTGGCATCGGCTGAGCTGGCGGCAGTCGCCTCCACTCTGGGTCGCCTGCCGACAGTCGAAGAGTACATGGGCTACGCAGCGAAACTGGACACCATGGCCAGTGACGTCTACCGCTACCTGAACTTCGACCAGATCGCCGAGTTCCGCAAGATCGCAGCAAGCGCCAACATCCCGGTGATTCAAGCTTAACGGTGTGTTGATGTGAAGAACGCCGCGTATCGCAAGGTACGCGGCGTTTTTTATGCCTGGAATTAACCTTTACTGCCAACACAAAACAAATGTGGGAGCTGGCTGCCCTAATCCAGTGTAGGAGCGAGCTTGCTCGCGAAAAACTCACCGGCGCCGCGTTCATCCAGGAAGCACGCGTTATCGTTGACGTTCTTCGCGAGCAAGCTCGCTCCTACGCAACCAGCGAATACACCAACGCCGTAATGGCAACCAAGCCAACTGCAGTCACAAACACATTCGACGCCTGCCCACGGTACTTGGCCATGGCCGGCACCTTGCGGATGGCGTACATCGGCATCAGGAACAGAATCGACGCAATCACCGGCCCACCCAGGGTCTCGATCATGCCAAGGATGCTCGGGTTAAGCGTGGCGACGATCCAGCACACCACCAGCATGAAGGCGGCGGTCATGCGGTCCAGGGTCTTGGGTGCCGGACGGCGGCCAGTCTTGACCACCAGGCCCTTGAGGCCCTCGCTTGCACCGATGTAGTGGCCCAGGAACGACTTGGCAATCGCCACGAACGCAATCAACGGTGCGGCAAAGGCAATCGTCGGGTTATCGAAGTGGTTGGCCAGGTACGACAGGATCGACAGGTTTTGCGCTTTCGCTTCCGCCAACTGCGCGGGCGACAGGGTCAGCACGCAACTGAACACGAAGAACAGCACCATCGCCACCATCAGCAAGTGCGCGCGGGACAGGATCTGCGAACTGCGCTCCTCGGCGTGAGCGCCATACTGGCGCTTCTGGTCCACCGCAAAGGCCGAGATGATCGGCGAATGGTTGAACGAAAACACCATCACCGGAATCGCCAGCCACAGCGTGTTGAGCAACGCCGACGGTGCCGGCACTTCGCTGGCGGTACTGAGAATGCCGCCGGTCCAGTGCGGCACCAGGTACACCGCCAGGAACAGCAAGGCCACAATAAACGGGTACACCATCAGGCTCATGGCCTTGACGATCACCTGTTCACCGCAGCGCACAACGGCGAGCAGGCCGAGGATCAATACAAACGACAGGATCGCCCGGGGCGGCGGCAGGATGTGCAGTTGGTGCTCCATGAAGCTGCTGACGGTATTGGTCAGCGCCACGCTGTAGATCAGCAGGATCGGGAAGATCGCGAAGAAGTACAGCAAGGTGATCAGTGCACCGGCCTTAATACCGAAATGCTCTTCCACCACGTCGGTGATGTCGGAACCTTCGCGGCCGGACAGCACGAAACGGGTCAGCCCACGGTGGGCAAAGAACGTCATCGGGAAGGCCAGCAGCGCCAGGATCACCAGCGGCCAGAAGCCCCCCAGGCCCGCGTTGATCGGCAAGAACAAAGTACCGGCGCCAATGGCGGTACCGAACAGCCCGAGCATCCAGGTGGTGTCCTGGCGGCTCCAGCTTGTGAGCGTTGCAGGTGTCGTTGCATAGCGTTCGTCGACGCTATTGGCCTGATCATTCATCCGGTCGGATCTCCGCATTCACACGGCCAGGACGAGTCAGAAAAACCTGACAGGCAGCGCCCTGACCTTAACAGGGGCGCGATTGTCCGGGATTCTTGTGAATAAGCAAAGACTTAGCTGAGGAACGGCACTGCAGTGCAAAGCCTGGAAGGCGGTCCATGGGCAGCTCAGTTGATTCAACGCCAGATGCGCACCGCCTTTACCCACCTCACGAGCCTCCCTGCCGGCGTGGCATTGGGAGGGTCGATCACGCAAGGCCGGCGAAGCTGTGTTTAAACAAATCCAGTCATTCAAAGTTCTCCAGTGGGAAGCCGCTGACAGAAACCCAACATCAATTAAAGTTACGCACCCTCACATATAAGAAAGTTCTTACAGACAGTTAATCAGCGCATCTGGACTGAAACTTTAATTATTGCGGGTTTTGTTGCAAGGGTTTTCCCAAGCATTGAGAGCCCCTCCTATCACGTCTATATTCCAGCTCAGCTCAAAAAACAAAGTCCTCTAAACCCACGACAGCAGAATTAAAAACCTCACTCGCCAGGAGCGACTTGATGAAAAAACACAACCTTATTTTCTCCCTGATACTTGCCACCGGAATGCTCAGCCAATTGGCCAGCCAAGCACAACCGGCAGTAGAAAACTCCGACGCAAGTGCCCTGGGCACATCCCCCCGCTGGCTGACGACAAAAGTTTATATAGAGGGCGCCCCAGAGATCGATGTAAAGGACAAGTACCCAGGTGTCGTTGGAATATCAGCGTGGGACCCTGAGCGTAATCGCTACGAATTTTTCTACACCGATACCGGGCTATCAAAATATGACAACGGCGGCGGCGGTTACTTCATGGTAACAGGGGACAGGAAAAACCATATCCTGATACCCGATAAAGGTGCAACGAGAACCATCGTCAGAAAACTTGAGACGTTGAACAATCAGGAATTCACTTACTCTCGTGAAGTGCCGCGCGACATGATCGACGCCAACCCTCTTGTTCGAATACATGTGGTTCATGCGCCCTATACCGGATCAGTAAAAACCACCCCCACCCACTAACCCTCAACACTCACCCCCACGAGTAGCGACAATACTCATAAAAGGCCTCACTCAATGAAAACGCTATTAAAGCCTTTATTGGCGTCTGTTTTATTGTTCTCTACCCTTGTTTCAGGCGGCCTTCATGCGCAGGCTTCCACATCAGGAAAACCTGTCGCCATCAGCGCTGACAATGCGGTGCTGCTGACCGTTTTCCTCAAACATGACCAATCTCGCAACTTGAACGAAATAAGAACAAAACTCACCGAACAGGAACTCTTTAAAGTATTCCCTCCTGAAGGGGTAGAGATCGTCAGTTGGACCATCGCCATGGGGATCGGCCACGTCATCGTTCTACGCTTCCCCGCCTCGCGCCTGCGGGAGGTCAATCTCGCCATCGAACGCTCTGCATGGGGCCCCTTCAGGACAGAGTTCTTTCCTACCTACGATTACATGGACATCGTAGCGGCCGAACAGAGCAAGGTGCGCAAGCCTGCACCCGCTAAATAATTCGCCCGCGTGCAAACAGCGTCTCCCGCTCGCCGAGACGCTGGCACCTTTCGCAAAATCAGTCGCGCTTTCTCGGGCCCTCGGCATTTCGCGCAACAAAAATGCAGCATACTCAGAGCATCGAACTCACCGGAGAGCTGCCCCATGCCCACCACCGTTCTGGTCCTGGTTGAAACCATCAACGAGTACCTGCAAATCATCGAGAGCAATGACTTTCATGTGATTCTGGCGCCGACGCCCGCCGAACGCGCTCAGGCGATCAAGTTGCACGGTGGGCAGATCAAGGCCGTGCTGACCCGTGGCCCGCTGGGGTTGTACGCCGATGAAATCGCGGCATTGCCGTTGTTGGAAATCATCTGCGTGATCGGTGCCGGCTACGAACACGTGGACCTGCAGGCCGCGAGCAATCGTGGGATCGTGGTGACCAACGGTGCAGGGGTAAATGCGCCGTCAGTGGCCGACCATGCCATGGCGCTGCTGCTGTCGCTGGTGCGTGGCGTTCCCCAGACGGATGCAGCGGTGCGGCGTGGCGAATGGCCGAAAGTGATGCGCCCTTCCCTGAGCGGTAAACACCTGGGGATTCTCGGGCTGGGTGCGGTGGGGATGGAGATTGCCCGGCGCGCCGCCCTGGGGTTCGGCATGGAGGTGAGTTATCACAACCGCCAACCCCGCGATGACGTGGATTACACCTACTGTGCGACGGCTGTCGAGCTGGCGCGTACCTCGGATTTCCTGGTGCTGGCTACGCCCGGCGGTGCCAGCACCCGTCACCTGATCGACCGTCACGCCCTGGACGCCCTGGGGCCGCACGGCTTTCTGGTCAACATCGGGCGCGGCAGCGTAGTGGTGACCGCCGACCTGGTCGCCGCGCTGGAGCAGCGCCGCATCGGCGGCGCCGCGCTGGACGTGTTTGACGATGAGCCTGCAGTGCCCGACGCCCTCAAGCGCCTGAGCAATACCGTGCTGACGTCCCACGTGGCCGGCCTGTCCCCGGAAGCGGCCCATGACACGGTGCAGCGCGTCGCTGATAACCTGGTGGAATACTTTGCCGGCCGCCCCGTGCTTACACCGGTGGCCTTGCCAGCGCCCGCAAAATGACCAATCAGGCACGCTGATCACCCTTCAACACGCTAACCTATTAAACCGCCCCGACCTTGTCGCTGGGCGGCTATGCGCATTAGATTAGGAAATAGTCCAAGGCCTTTAGAATAAGCAGAAGGGATAAGCATGGCGCTGAACGACCAATCGACCCAGATTCGCCCAGGCGAAGAACTTGATGCCAGCCTGATCGATCCCTACCTCAAAGCTCATATTCCGGGCCTGAGCGGTACCGTCAAAATCAGCCAGTTCCCTGGTGGCGCGTCGAACCTGACTTACCTGCTGGAATACCCCGACCAGGAATTCGTGCTGCGTCGCCCGCCATTTGGGCACAAGGCCAAGTCTGCCCACGACATGGGCCGCGAATACCGCATTCTCAACCAGCTCAAAGATGGCTTCCCGTACTGCCCCAAGGCTTATATGCACTGCACCGATGAATCGGTGATCGGCGCCGAGTTCTATGTGATGGAGCGCGTCAACGGCATCATCCTGCGTTCCGACCTGCCGGCTGAGCTGGGCCTGGACGCTACCCGCACCGAAGCCTTGTGCAAGAGCTTTATCGACAAGTTCGTCGAACTGCACCAGGTCGACTACCACGCCTGCGGCCTGGCCGACTTGGGCAAGCCTGAAGGCTACGTGGCGCGGCAGATTCGCGGCTGGGGCGAGCGCTATGAAAAAGCCCTGACGCCCGACGCGCCAAAATGGGAGGCGGTACGCGCCTGGCTCAACGACAAGATGCCTGCCGACCACCCCACCTCCAGCATCGTGCACAACGACTACCGCTTCGACAACGTGATCCTCGACCCGCACAACCCGATGCAGATCATCGGCGTGCTGGACTGGGAACTGACCACCCTGGGCGACCCGCTGATGGACCTGGGCAACACCCTCGCCTACTGGATCGAGGCCGCAGACCCGGCGCCGGTGCAATTGATGCGCCGCCAGCCGAGCAACGCCCCCGGCATGCTCACCCGCCGCCAGTTTGTCGACTACTACGCCGAGCGCTCCGGCATCCAGATCGACAATTTCGATTTCTACTACACCTATGGCCTGTTCCGCCTGGCCGGGATTGTGCAGCAGATCTACTACCGCTTCTTCCATGGCCAGACCCAGGACAAACGCTTCGCGCAGTTCATCCACATGAACAAACTGCTGGAGCAGATGAGCCTGAATGTCATCGGCAAATCAGCGCTCTGAGTGCAACTACAAGGAACCCTCATGTCCAAGACCAACCTGTTCGACCTCGATGGCAAGATTGCGTTTGTTTCCGGCGCCAGCCGTGGCATCGGTGAAGCCATCGCCAAGTTGCTGGCCCAGCAAGGCGCCCATGTGATTGTCTCCAGCCGCAAGCTGGAGGGTTGTCAGCACGTGGCCGATGCGATCATCGCCGAGGGCGGCAAAGCCACGGCCATTGCCTGCCATATTGGTGAAATGGAGCAGATCACCCAGGTGTTCGCCGGCATTCGTGAACAGTTCGGCCGCCTGGATATCCTGGTCAACAACGCCGCTACCAACCCGCAGTTCTGCAACGTGCTGGACACCGACCTGGGCGCATTCCAGAAGACCGTTGACGTGAATATCCGTGGTTACTTCTTCATGTCGGTGGAAGCCGGCAAGCTGATGCGCGAGAACGGCGGCGGCAGCATCATCAACGTAGCCTCGATCAACGGCATCTCGCCGGGCGTGTTCCAGGGCATCTACTCGGTGACCAAGGCCGCCGTGATCAACATGACCAAGGTATTCGCCAAGGAGTGCGCGGCGTTCGGTATCCGTTGCAACGCGCTGCTGCCGGGCCTGACCGATACCAAGTTCGCCTCGGCACTGGTCAAGAACGATTCGATCCTGAAAGTTGCCCTGGCGCAGATCCCGCTCAAGCGCGTGGCCGACCCCAGCGAAATGGCTGGCGCGGTGTTGTACCTGGCCAGTGACGCATCGAGCTACACCACGGGCGTTTCTCTCAACGTGGACGGTGGCTTCTTGTCCTGAAGCCGCCTGTACTGTCGGTGGCGAACGGGCTCGCCTGTTTGTCACCGCGCACGTACAGCGCTCATGTCGATCTTAAATAGCACCAGTTTGCCATCTGGCAGGGTCGCACCAATGACCTTGAAAAGCCGTTGACGTGCCAGTGCATCCGCAACCTGCTGCCCGGCACCTGGATCGTGACTGTCCAGTTTGCTCAGGACCCGTGTGACCCAGCCATCCTCCATCTGGAAGTGCTGATTGACCCTAGCCATGCTGACGTGGCTGGATTTGGCATGTTTGACTTCAAGCACATAGACATCGCCCGCCGGCCCCATGAATACCAGATCGAAGCCATTCTGGCTGCCGCCGTAGGTCCCACCGGGAATGATTCGATAGCCATCATTTTTAAGTAACTCACGGTACATTTGCTCATTGGCCGCCCCACGCTGCCTGGTCTGCTTAATGTCCAACGCCCTCCATTGATCAAAAAAATCCTGTTCATCCCCGCGCCTGCCGCGATAGGGATAATGAAGCTGATCATTGACGGCAACGGCCTCTAGATTGAACGTTCCCTCACGACGGGCCGCCACGGTGGCCATGCCTTGAAACGCATCAAACTGCACAACACCCGGTGGTAGTGCGACACCCTCAGCCCTGGCGTGCATCCCGAGCAACAGGCGGTCATACGGGTAGCCATGGGTCCAGATGTGTGCATCAATCATGCGATCTCGCTGCTGCACGGGCGCGTTGCGGATACGCGGGTTATCGAATGCAATCATCTGCCGCGCATATTGGCGCATATAGCAGTACGTCTGCTTGTCCACCGTCGACATCAAGCCCTGGCTCATATCACTGGTAACACCGGTGTAGCCCAGCGATTTGCGGGCGGCGTTAATGATTGCGCCGATGCTGTCCAAGCGCATTTCGGGCACCCACGATGCCCGGCTGCCGCCAGTATCCAGGTAAATACCCGGCGCGCTGTTGGAACCATTCGGGATCAGTTGGTATTTATTTCTCGTGCTATCAAGCTCGACGCGAACCAGCACGCTCCCCACCTCCAAATAGGCGACGGCCGGGTCACCAGAGAGCTGAATCATCCCGTCTTCGGTGATGGAGCCGCGAGGCTGCAACACACCATTCGCATTCTGCATGTAGAGCCTGTTATCGCCTGCCTTGTAGTGGTCCAACGAAAACAGTTCATCACCGTAGTAGTTTTGCCCGCCAATGACGTACTGTTTTTTCCCCGGGATAGGAGTCCCCGTCGCTGCACCAGCACCTCGCGCATCGTAGAGCTGCAGATCCCACTGCGGATCTCGCGGCCCGGGTGCTGGCATCGTCACTGGCGTGGCTATCGGAACACTGGAATGCGCTGCGGTCGTCACGTTTGTCCAGGTTGAAGTATTCCCAACCCTCTGTACCACAGCGGAGCCGGCAGCCAGTTGATGCGCCAAGCGCGGGTGATAAGTACCACTGGCCGGCTGATGGACCACTTGCACCGTTTGCCCGGTATCCAGATTGACGTAACTGCGGCCGTTCACATCATGCATACCCTCGGCATTGACGGCTCCAAGCGTATCGCCTGTCACCCATACAGCCGTTGGCGGTGGCGGCCCAGGCAGATCCAAAGCACTTATTTGCGGGACCCCAAGCAAACCACCATTGCGGTATCGCGTGCGCTGCGCGCCTTGATACGCCGGTTGAGTGGTACTGGTCGGGCGGCCATAGTCCCTGACCATGACAGTGTCAGCACCGTCACCGGCACGCCCAGAGGGTCGGCCGGCAGTTCTGGGCGATTGCGGTTTTTGCTGCATAAATAAAAAATCCCTTTTAATGATCAATCAGACTGGGTCAACACCGCTGAACCGCAAGTCCGCAGACGTTACGGTACGCAGCGGATCAACATCCGCCCCCCAGCAATCGCGGCCTGAATCGTAATGAACGCCTGACACCGTGCCGTCGCTCAGCTCCAAGCCGATAACGCGCAGCTGACGCGCCATCAAGGTTGACCACTGGCGAGAACGCCGCAACGCTTCCCAGACCTCGGCTACAGTCTGATAAGGGGAGGCATCCAGTTGCGCGAGATAGATGCCCCCCAGGTCCTGGCGGATGTCGTATTGCTCGCCCTGCTTGGTGAGTACGCTGGCTTGTTCCAGCGGCACCGAAGGGTCTGTCACGGGTAGCAGCAGCACCTTCACGCTGCCGAGGGTCAGCGTGTTTTCGATCAAGACGATGTGCGCCCGCTCAATCAGCTCACCAAGCTTGGCCGTGTTGATCCGCCAGAACGATGCGTCCGACTTTTTGGCCAGCGCGCCCGGCGTGGACAGGTAGATCGTTGAGCCGGTACTGGGCACCACTTCATAGGTCGACGCCCGCCCCATCAACGAGTAAGACTTTTGATAATGCGGTGGGGCAGGAATAACGACTTTCTGCGGCGACGATTGCAACCAGACCCCCTTGGCACTGTGCGGTCGAAAAAAACCGTGTATCCCTGGCTTTTTTACCAATGCCGAGCTGCCATCGAAGGTGTTGAAACCTGGTGAGGCGCGGTCCTGGCTATAGGTTTGCTGGGCCGCCTGTATCCGGTATGAGACGCCATCATTCATGACCAGTACAAACTGGCAGTCCAGTTTGAGGCTGACCGCGATGATGTTTGACGTCACGTTGGTGCGTATCGAGGATCGATCACTGGCATATTCGCAGAGCACCAACTGACTGCCGTCGGTGAAACTGATGGTTAATTTCACGTCGCTATAGGTCAGCGAATCGAAGTGAACCAACCTGCGTAGGGTCACACGGTAACCGGCCAATACCTGGAGAATCTCCTGCGACGAATAATCCACGTACAACACGCAAGCAGTCGCGTCGCTTTTAAGACGAACTTCGACCACCTTTCTGTGTGGCCCACGTTCGATGAAACAGCGGGTCGAACGCCCATGGGGCACCACGAACGTTCCGGCGTTCAACACCCTGTCCAGGCTGACGTCCTGGCCACCTGCTCTCACGGCGACGGTCACGTCGGCGTCCTCGTTGCCAACCAATGTCGGTTCGAGAATCGGCTCAAGCATGTAGCCGTCCTCCGTGAGAAACAGCAGGCTGTGCTTGTTCAACCAGCGCCGGTCATCACCTTGCGTATACAGCTGCTCAAGCTTGATCACGTGCTGCGGCAGTTCGCCATTAACGCCCCGCCAGACCACAATGACCAACGCACACCCCTGGATGCCCCAATGGGCGATAGCCGAGAGAGGCCAGCGCATCTCGATCACGGCACCCTCGGCCCAGTCCTGCTCGTATAGCGAGACCGTGCCGCGGTTGGTGGCCAGAACATAACGGTCCTTGCCCGCTCCGCCGTCCACCCAGGCGTTGGAACCCAGCACGATCACCGTATCATTGCCCTGCGCGGCCTCGATCCGATCGCCATCGCCGTTTGCGATTATCGTATTGGCCTGTTCCGAACCCTTGACTTGGCTGGCAACCCCGGCTGGCGTGGCGATATTTTCTATCGAGTCGAGGCTGATCGAGTGATGAGGCAGCGGTTTGTCGATATCTTTGCGCCGCACGACGGTGCCCGCCTGCAGGTCGATGGCATAACCCTGCGTCTGGTGCTCATAGATGGCCGAGTTGGACAGGTAGAGCGTATCGCTGCCTGCCTCGCCACGCAGCTGACTGGCCGGGCGATGTGCGTCGGCCTCGTCCAGTGTGCCCGTCGGCATGTCATAGCTGAATACGTCGTCCCTGGCGCCACCGGTCAGCTGCTTTTGGCCTTCACCGAACTGAAAAATATTGGGGATCTCAGCGAAGCCTTTGACATCGTCATTGCCGCCCCCCAGCCGCCAAAGCACCGCGGAATTCGCATCACCCTGACCAAGCACCACACCCGGCAGACGGCCAACCGAGGCGCTGGAAGCATCTATTTGATCATTCTGGTCGACGAGCATCGGCTCGGTGGTGTCGATGTAGGGATCCTCACCCTCGGCTTCGTTCCATCGATGCTTCCAATGCCGGACCGGGCTCAGCCGCACCTCAAACCCACCATTGACTACCGCCTGTACGGTGCCTCTGAGCGCCCCCCTGAGCCAGGTCTGGGCCTGATTGGTCAGGTGCTGCGCATACCAATTTTCCATCCTGGCCAGGGCGAACCGCTCACGTATTTCTTTCTCCGGTTCCTTGCCCTGAAATGCCAACCAGCCCGTGTGCAGCCGCTCGAAAACACTCAGCTCGATATAGTCATCAATTTCATCCACCTGACGAACCGCCGCATAGAGTTGCGCGCCAAACATCAATACGGCGGCGGCGGCAATACCCAGCGGGCCGGCCACGCCGAATCCAGCCAACGCTGCAACCCCCAGGGCCACACTGACGCTGGCGCTCACGATACTGAAGCCGGCGTTGACGTAATGATCAAGCGCTTCCTTGCCAGTGCTGTTCGCCGCCTTATGCAGCGATTGCTTGGCATTGTGATAGTCAAACGGCAACGTCAGCACCAGAGCGAACAGGCCGGCGCCCCGTCGCAGGGCCTGGCCAAGAGAACTGGCGCTGAAACCTGCTAACACCTTATGCCCGTTTTCCAGCAGTCGTCTGCCCAAGTGCTCCAGCGCCAACTCCAGTGCCGTGCCCGTGAGGTTGGCAAACAACTCTGCGCCTGTGACTACCGCCTCATTGATATCGCCGGTCTTGATCGCTTCGGCCAACGCGTTGATCGCACTGTAGTACCCGTAAACCTCCAGCCCCGCGCCCATTACCGCCAAGCTTCGGCTTTTCTTCGGCTCGACCCAACCAGGCATTCCCTCCAACTGCGCCGCTTGGTTGAGATTGGTTTTCTGCACTGAACGTAACAGCCTATCGAGCTTGCCCACTGCACCGGGATTTTCGTCTCCCGGCTTGACCACCAGTAAAGGCGCAGCTTGTGTAGAGCGCAACGCCGCGAACTCAAATAGCACAGCGGCGCTGCTGTCGCTGACAGAACTACTCCCACGAAGATAACGCTGCAGTCTGGATGCCGAGAACCGGATTGAATCCAGCAGCGTCTGATCTGCCTCGCGTACCGCCAGACGATGGGTCTTGACCGGTTTTCCCGCCACCTGGGCACCCATGGCGGCCAGGTCTATACGCGAGACAGTCAACTCGCCAACCACCAGCGGTCCCAGGCTCTGGTCCAGGGCGAGCAAGGTCTCAAGCCTCTTTTTAGTATGTGTTTTCGATGTCGTCATGAGTCCGGCTCCCTATGCCATCACGTTGAATAACGCGGGCGGCAGGCAATCGGTGCCTGCTATAGGGGAAATCATGGCGGCCGGTAATAGCCAGGCGACGGTAGATGCTTATACGCAGGGGCGACTGACTCATAGATATTTTGAGCCCGCACCGCAAGCGAGTAGTCTTGGCGCGGAGTGAAGCCTTGGGATGAAACATGGAACTGCACGTGGTAATCAATGGCCGCAAGGACCTGGCCGAACAGCTCTACCAGCAGTTGCGCGAAGCCATCGCCACCGGGCGGCTGTCGGCAGGCGCACAGCTGCCCCCCAGCCGACTGCTCGCCGAACAACTGGGCATCTCGCGCAAGACCGTGTCGGACACCTACGCCACCTTGACCTACGAGGGCCTGCTGATTGGCAAGATCGGCCGCGGTACTTTCGTCAATGCCTGGGCGCCACAGCCCGACCGCGTGCAAACCGCCACCGACCTGGCGTGTGCCGCCAACCTGGGCAAATGGGCCGCACTGCCCTCACCCATGGGCCACCCCGCCCGCGAGGAGCTCCTGCGCTACGAATTTATCGGCGGCGCGACGACACGCCACCAATTCCCCCAGGATGAATGGCGGCGTTGCACCCAGGATGCGTTGCGTCGCATCGCCCAGAACAGTGGTTTTTACAGCCAGCCAGAAGGCGTGCCCGCCCTGCGCGATGCCATCGCCGGGCATATCGCGTTTTCCCGTGGGGTCAAATGCGGCGCCCGCGATATCGTAGTCACCAACGGCGCACAGCAGGCGCTGGACCTGCTTGCCCGCGTGGTGCTTGAGCCCGGCAGCATGGTCGCGATGGAAGACCCCGGCTACAGCCCCGCACGCCAATTGTTCGTCGCGATGGGCGCCCGCGTCGCCAGTGTTGCCGTCGACGAACAGGGCCTGCAGGTCGACCAGATCCCGGATGGCACGCGCCTGATCTATGTGACGCCGTCCCACCAATTCCCCCTCGGCATGCCCATGAGCCAGGCGCGGCGCGAAGCCCTGCTGGACCGCGCCATTGCGCTCGGCGCGATCATCATCGAAGACGATTACGACAGCGAATTCCGCTACGAAGGCCGCCCCACCGACTCCCTGCAAAGCATGGATACCCGCGGCGTGGTCACCTACGTCGGCACCTTTTCCAAAACCCTGTCGCCGGAGTTACGCCTGGGCTATGCGGTGCTGCCGCCGGCCATTTATGGTGCGGTGCTCAAGGCCAAGCAATTGACCGACCAGCACAGCGCTACCTTGCCGCAGTGGGCACTGGCCAAGTTCATCAGCGAAGGCTACCTGCTCAAGCATATTCGCCGCTGTCACGGGGTCTACGCGGGGCGTCGCGAACGCATCCTGCAGCGTCTGGCGGGCGATCTGTCGCCGTGGTTCGAGGCAGTACCGACGGTGGCGGGCTTTCACCTGGCGGCCCTGTGCAAGGTGCCGGTGAATATTCCATTGCTGATGGAACGGGCGCGTCAGGTCGAGGTGGGTTTATATCCCTTGGACGTGTTTTTTCACGACAAGCCGGTGCGCTCGGGGCTGATTCTGGGGTTCGGCGCCATCGAGACTCTGGATATCGACCCGGCGCTGGACAAGGTCCGCGATATTCTCCTGCAGATTGGCTAGGCGGTTTTCCGGCGCATTGGTCATTGGTGGCAAGCCCTCGACGGCGTAGGGTGAAGCGGTCTTTCACCCGATGGAACCCTCATCATGAAACGCTTGTTCGCTGCTACCCTAATGCTCGCCTCCCTCAGTGCATTTGCCCACGACCCGGTCTACAACAAGGAAACGCTCAAGGTGCTGCAAGAACACGCCTTGACCAACGTGCCGGGCAAGAAAACCATCATGCTCACCGTGGACTACGCCCCCGGCCAGGCCACCGTGCCCCACAGCCACACCGGCACCGCCGTGGCTTATGTGCTCGAAGGCGAGATCACCTCGCGGGTCAATGATGAAAAGGCGATCACCTACAAAGCCGGGCAATCGTTCTACGAACCGGCCGGCTCGCGGCATTTTGAGTCAAGCAATGCCAGCCAGACCCAACCGGCCAAGCTGCTGGTGGTGATGGTGCTGGATGACAAGGCTGAGGTACTTACCCCACTTCCCAAGTAATCAGCAACACCACAAAACCCATGTGGGAGCTGGCTTGTGTGGGAGCGGGCTTGCTCGCGAATGCGGTATATCCGTCACAGATGTGTTGCCTGAGACACCGCTTTCGCGAGCAAGCCAGCCCCCACAGTTTTAACCGTATCTGGTCAGGGACGTTTGAACAGGTTGCGCTGGTGTTCAATGCGCTGGCGGCACTCACAACCCTCCAGATGATCATTGACCATCCCCACCGCCTGCATCAACGCATACATCGTGGTCGGGCCGACAAAGGTCCAGCCGCGTTTCTTCAGGGCTTTGGACAAGCGCACCGAAGCCGCTGAGGTCGGGTTGGCCGTCCAGTAAGCCATGTCCACCACTGCCGGCCGCTCTTGCGCGTCGGGTTCGAACGCCCACAGCCAGCGCGCCAGCGAACCGGTCTCCGCCACCAGTTCACAGGCCCGGCGCGCGTTGTTGATGGCCGAGACGATCTTCGCGCGATTGCGCACGATGCCCGGGTCGCTCATCAACCGCTCGATGTCCGCCTCGCCGTAGTGCGCCACCCGGCGAAAATCAAAACCCTCGAACGCCTGTCGAAAGTTTTCGCGCTTGCGCAAGATGGTGATCCACGCCATCCCCGCCTGAAAGCCCTCCAGGCAGATCTTCTCGTACAACGCGATGTCATCCGCCACCGGCACGCCCCATTCGTGGTCGTGGTAATGCAGGTAAGCGGGCGCTGCAGTGCGCCAGGCGCAATACATGCGCCCTGCTTCGTCGGTTGTCAGCCCTGATTGGTCCATCCATCACCTCGTATGCCGAGGGCGATGATACGCAAAAAAAATTAATCTCCGCCAACCGCTCAAGCATCGTACTTACCGACCAACTGGTCAGACCGGGACCTGCCAACCGCCAAATATTTACTTGTGATTTGAAAAAAACCGAGCGTAGACTGGCCCCGCACTGGACTTACCGGTAAGACCACAACAATTAAGCCCTGGAACCACCAGGGCACCGAATAGAGATCCCTCCCATGCTCAGATGGTGCTCGCGTTCGATTTTCCTGCAAGTCGTGATTGGCCTGATGCTCGGCATCGCCTGCGGCCTGGCCCTTCCCGAATTCTCCTCGCAACTCAAACCCCTGGGTGACGGCTTTATCAAGCTGATCAAAATGCTGATCGGCCTGATCGTGTTCTGCGTGGTGGTCAGCGGTATTTCCGGCGCGGGCGACTTGAAGAAGGTCGGACGCATCGGCCTCAAGTCGGTGATCTATTTTGAGATGCTGACCACCGTCGCCCTGGTGCTCGGCCTGATCATGGCCTTCAGCACCGGCATCGGCAGCGGCGCCAATATTCACCTGGAGCAACTCTCTTCCGCCGGTTTGAATGAACTGGCCGACAAGGGCCAGCACATCCGCGGCACCAGCCAGTTTCTGATGGAGTTGATCCCCAACTCGGTAGTTGGCGCCTTTGCCGATAATAACGTGCTGCAAGTGCTGTTGTTTTCGGTGCTGTTCGGCAGCGCGCTGAACCTGGTGGGCGAAGCGGCCAGCGGGATTTCGCGACTGATCAACGAATTGAGCCATGTGATCTTCCGCATCATGGGCATGATCGTGCGCCTGGCGCCGATTGGCGTATTCGGTGCCATCGCGTTCACCACCAGCACCTATGGCCTCGATTCACTGCAACACCTGGGCAGCCTGGTGGGGCTTTTCTACCTGACCTGTTTTGCCTTTGTGGCGGTGATCCTCGGGCTGGTGATGCGCGTGTCGGGCCTACGCATGTTGCCGCTGCTCAAGTACCTGCGCGAAGAACTGCTGATCGTGATGGGCACCGCTTCGTCCGACGCTGTGCTGCCGCAGATCATGCGCAAGCTGGAACATTTGGGCATTGGCAGCTCCACCGTGGGTTTGGTAATCCCCACCGGATACTCGTTCAACCTCGACGGTTTCTCGATCTACCTGACCCTGGCCATCGTCTTTATCGCCAACGCCACCGGCACACCGCTGTCGATGACCGACTTGCTGACCATCCTCCTGGTATCGTTGATCACCTCCAAGGGCGCCCATGGCATTCCAGGCTCGGCATTGGTGATCCTGGCGGCAACGCTCACAGCGATTCCTGCGATTCCGGTGGTCGGCCTGGTGTTGGTGCTGGCCGTGGACTGGTTCATGGGCATCGGCCGTGCGCTGACCAACCTGATCGGCAACTGCGTCGCGACTGTGGCGATTGCCCGTTGGGAAAAAGACATTGATATCCAGCGCGCCAACAAAGTGCTCGACGGCCAGCAAGGCTATGCCTTCCAGGCCAAGAAGCCGGTGCTGCCGGCGCATCAGGAGTTCTAGGACAACACCCACCCAATGTGGGAGCTGGCTTGCCTGCGATAGCGGTGGGTCAGCGTCAACTGTAGTGCCTGACACTCAGTCATCGCAGGCCTGCCAGCTCCCACACTGGACCTTCGCCAGACTGAATACTGTATGAGCAACATCAAGGAGCCTTCGACGTGATCAGCACTTCAACCGTCGTCAATTCAGTGGTAGAAAAACTGCGCGCCGCCTTGGCGCGGGGCCAGTGGCGCCGCGGTGAAATGCTGCCCGGTCAACGCGAACTGGCCGAACAGCTAGGTATCAGCCGCCCGAGCCTGCGCGAAGCGGTAATCGTGCTGGAGACCCTCGGCCTGGTGCGCTCCATGCCGGGCAAAGGCGTGGTCGTGCTGGAAACCAGCGTCAGCGAGCCGCAATCGAGCGACGCCGTGGCCGATGCCAGCCTCGAGGACATCCTGCAACTGCGCTACACCCTCGAACCTTTCATCGTCGGCCTGGTGGCCCAGTCGATCAGCAGCAAGGAAATCGGCCAACTGCGCCTGACCCTGATGGACATGCGCGAAGCGTTGGATGTCGGCGATGCCGAAGCCGGCATGAACGCCTATATCGACTTCCATGAAGAATTGTTCGCCCTGACCTCCAACCCTATCTTCCAGAACGTGGTGCAGCAAACCAGCACCGCGCTCAAACAAAGCGCCCAGGTATTGCGCAACTCCCCTGAACACCTGGCCGAACGCTTGCAAGAGAACGAAGCCGTGGTACGCGCCATCCGCAACAAGAACAGCGCCCTGGCCAGTGCCGAAATGCGTCGGCACATCCTGCAGGAAGGCCTGCGCATGGGCATTCGCTTGAATATCCCGGACGACCATCTGGGCAGTTGATTTTCGGAGACCGGCCATGAACGCTCACGCCCTGCAACGCGACTCCACCCTCACGTCCCTACGCTGGACGCCCGAAAAAAAGCCCTCGGTGGACGATATCTACCCACGCTTGTTCGACGCCATTCTTGAGCAACGCATTGCGCCCGCCAGCCGCTTCACCGAAGAAGGCCTGGGCGAACTCTTTGGCGTGAGCCGCAGCGTGATTCGCCGGGTGCTCGCCAAGCTGTCCCATCAGCAAGTGGTCATCTTGCGCCCCAACCAACGCGCCCAGGTCGCCGCGCCGGATGCCCAGCACACACGGCAGATTCTGGAAGCACGGCGCCTCACCGAAATGACCGTGGTGCAACTGGCCTGCGCCCAGGCCACAGCGATGCAAATTCGCCAACTGCGCGAGCTGATTGCACAGGAGCGCAACGCCATTGAGTGTGACCAGCGGGGGCCGGCGATCCGGTTTTCGGGAGAGTTTCATCTGCAACTGGCGCACATGGCAGGCAATGCGCCGTTGGCACAGTTTCTCAACAGCCTGGTGCCGTTGACGTCGTTGATCATTGCGCAATTTGAAACAAAGGCCTGCACCTATTGCGCATGGCAGGAGCATGTGGCGATTGTGGATGCCGTGGAACAGCGCGACGCCCACACGGCTGTCGCCCTGATGACCCAGCACCTGGATCACCTGGAAACCCGACTACTCAAACACCACTGACTCCAAGTGAGTAAAGTTAAAACTGTGAGAGCTGGCTTGCCTGCGATAGCGGTGTACCAGTGACCAAATTATTAACTGACCCGCCGCTATCGCAGGCAAGCCAGCTCCCACATTGATCGCATTCCAGATCAAACAAAAAGCCCCCGCATCTCACGATGCGGGGGCCTTTGGTTTAGCGAGGCATCAAGCCGGTTGCAACACCGACTGGCCACTCAACGCCAGGTCCAGCAACTCACGGTTGGCCACCGCGTACATGGCGTAGTCCGTGCCCACTGCGGCACGAATTTCCACCATCATGGCGCGCCAGCGATCCGCCATGTCCTGATGCTGCTCAAGCCACAGGGCCACGCGGGCTTCCATGTCTTGTGGTGCATCGGCCATTTGCAGGACCGAAATGGTGATCGCCCGTTGCTGCCAGTCCACGTCATCGCGGAAGGCTTCGCGGGCCTGGGCCTGCCAGTTGTTGGCCACTGGCAGATCACTGATCTGCTGCAGGTACCAAGGCAGGTCCAGGGCGCTGCCCACGGCGAAGTAAGCCTTGGCCACTTCGGCGGCGTCATGCCCGGTCACGTCGGCGGCTTCGATGATCGGCAGCAAGGTGTACAGGTGGGTAGTACCCGCAACCATGCGCGCCAACAACTCCGGTACGCCGGCCTGGGTGTAGGCCTGGTAGCGGTTCTGCCAGCCTTCGCGGGTCGGACCTTCCAGCAGTTCGTCGAGCTTGAGGCCCAGCGCCGCCAGGTGCGGACCGAAGTGCGCAGTGTCGCGCCCGGCGTCTTGCTCGTTGCGACGGCTGCGCAGGAACCAGCGCGTAGCGCGACGGCCCAGGCGCATCAACTCGTCCATCAGCTCCAGTTGCACGTCAGCGGAAACCTGGTGGTCCAGGGCTTCGATCTGACGGAACCAGTGCGGGAGATGGAAGATGTCCCGCACGATCACATAAGCGCCCGCCACGTTCGCTGGGCTCATGCCGGTCGACTCTTTGAGTCGCTGCACGAAGGTGATGCCCATGTGGTTGACCAGGTCGTTGGCGATCTGGGTGCTGACGATCTCGCGCTTCAGACGATGGCGACGCATGGCTTCGCCGAACTTGGCCACCAGGCTCGGTGGGAACGCGGTCTCCATGTCACGGGTCAGGTACTCGTCATCCGGTACCAGCGACTTGAGCAACGCTTCCTTGAGGTCGATCTTGCTGTACGAGATCAGTACCGACAGTTCCGGACGGGTCAGCCCCTTGCCAGCGGAAGCGCGCTCGGTGAGCTGCTCTTCGGTCGGCAGGTACTCGATGGCACGGTCCAGCTTGCCACGGCCTTCCAGGTCGCTCATCAGGCGCTTGTACTCGGCAGCACGCTCGTAAGCCTTGCGCGCAGCCAGGGACAGGGCCTGGGTCTGCTTGTAGTTGTTGCCCAACACCAGGTTGCCAACTTCGTCGGTCATGCTCGCCAGCAGTTGGTTGCGCTGCTTGTCGGTCATGTCACCGGCCTGCACCACTTCGTTGAGCAGGATCTTGATGTTCACTTCGTGGTCGGAGCAATCCACGCCACCGGCGTTGTCGATGAAGTCGGTGTTGGAACCGCCGCCATTGAGGCCGAATTCCACACGGCCCAGTTGGGTCATGCCCAGGTTGCCGCCCTCGCCCACTACCTTGCAGCGCAGCTCGTTACCGTTGACGCGCAGTGCATCGTTGGCCTTGTCGCCCACATCGGCATGGCTCTCGGTGCTGGCCTTGACGTAGGTACCGATACCGCCGTTCCACAACAGGTCCACCGGCGCCTTGAGCAAGGCGTTGAGCAGTTCGGTCGGGGTCAGCTTGTCGGCCTGGATGTCGAAGCGTTCTTTCATCTGTGGCGAGATGGCAATGCTTTTCGCGCTGCGCGAGAAGATACCGCCACCTTCGGACATGATGCTGGTGTCGTAGTCGGTCCAGGCCGAACGCGGCAGTTCGAACAAACGCTTGCGCTCGACGAAGCTGGTGGCCGGGTTCGGGTTCGGGTCGACGAAGATATGCAGGTGGTTGAAGGCTGCGACCAGTTGCAGTTTGTCCGACATCAACAAGCCGTTACCGAACACGTCACCGGCCATATCGCCGACGCCTACCACAGTGATGCTGTCTTCCTGCACGTTGATGCCGCGCTCACGGAAGTGACGCTGTACACCTACCCATGCGCCCTTGGCGGTGATGCCCATTTTCTTGTGGTCGTAACCAGCCGAACCACCGGAGGCGAACGCATCGCCCAGCCAGAAGCCATAGTCGATGGCAATGCCGTTGGCGATGTCGGAGAAGGTTGCAGTGCCCTTGTCCGCCGCCACCACCAGGTACGGGTCATCGTCGTCATGACGCACGACGTTGGCCGGCGGCACCAGGGCGCCGTCTTTCAGGTTGTCGGTGATGTCCAACAGGCCGGAGATGAAGATGCGGTAGCAGGCGATGCCTTCGGCCGCGATCTCGTCCCGGCTGCCGCCCAATGGCAGGCGACGCGGCAGGAAGCCGCCCTTGGCGCCCACCGGCACGATTACCGAGTTCTTCACTTGCTGGGCTTTTACCAGGCCAAGCACTTCGGTGCGGAAGTCTTCTTCACGGTCAGACCAGCGCAGGCCGCCACGAGCGACGTTGCCGAAGCGCAGGTGCACGCCCTCGACCCGTGGCGAGTACACGAAGATTTCAAACTTCGGCACTGGCTTGGGCAGCTCGGGGATGGCACGCGGGTCGAACTTGAAGCTGAAGTACGACTTGTTCTGGCCGTTGGCATCGGTCTGGTAGAAGTTGGTACGCAGGGTGGCCTTGATCAGGTCCAGGTAGCGACGCAGGATGCGGTCTTCGTTGAGCACCTGAACGTCGTCCAGGGCGCTGAGGATCGCTTGCTCCAGGCGTTGCTGCTTGTCTTCCAGGTCGTCGGCAGTGAGCTTGCGCGCCAGGTAGAAGCGGGTCTTGAACAACCGGGTCAACTCGCGGGCGATGTCGGTGTGGTTGTTCAGGGTGCTGGCGATGTAACCCAGGTCGAAGCCCAGGCGAATCTGCTTCAGGTAACGGGCATAGGCACGCAGCAGCGCCACGTCGCGCCATGGCAGGCCGGCGGTGAGGACCAGGCGGTTGAACGCATCGTTCTCGGCGTCGCCATGCACGATATGCACGAACGCATCCTGCAGGGTGTCGTTGAGCTGCTGGATATCCAGGTTCACGCCTTCGGCGGCGATGAACGCAAAGTCATGGATCCAGAACTCGCGGCCATTGGCATGGCGCAGGCGATACGGGAACTCGCCCAGCACACGCAAGCCGAGGTTTTCCAGAATCGGCAGCACGTCGGACAACGCCAGCGGCGTATCGGCGTGATACAGCTTGCAATGCAGCTCGCGCTGGCCCGAGACCTGGCCCAGCGGCTGATAGAAGCTCATTACCAGCGGGTTGGCTTCGGTCAGGCTGTTGAGGTGCTGCATGTCGACCACAGCCGAATGCGCGGCGAAACGCTCGCGGTAGCCGGCCGGGAAGCCTTTGGGGAAATCCGCCAGCACGTTGGTGCCCTGGGCTTCGCCGAAGCTTTCCACTACCAGGCTGGCGTAGTCGTCCTGCCAGCTGCGGCAGGCCTGCACCACTTCTTTTTCCAGTTGCAGCGGGTCGATGTCCAGGCGGTTCTTCGGGTCAACCCGCAGAATCAGTTGTACACGGGCAAGCACGGACTCGGAGAAGAAGGTCCAGAACTCGCAGTCCGAGGCCTTCAGGCGGTCCATCAGCACTTGCTGGATCTTCTGGCGTACTTCGGTGGAGTAGATGTCGCGTGGCACGTACGCCAGGCAGTAGCAGAAACGACCATAGGGGTCTTTGCGCAGGAACACGCGGATCTTGTTGCGTTCCTGGATCTGCACAATCGACATCACGGTGCTGAACAGCTCGTCGACCGGAGTCTGGAACAGGTCGTCACGGGGCAGTACTTCCACCACCTGGGCAAGCTCTTTACCCAGGTGCGCCTTGGCCTGGAAACCCGAACGACGTTCGATTTCCGCGACCTTGCGACGGATGTAAGGGATCACCCGCACGCTTTCGCCGTACACCGAGGAGGTGTACAGGCCCATGAAACGGTGTTCCTTGATGACCTTGCCGTCGGCGCTGATCTCGCGGATCGACACGTAGTCCGGGTAAGCCGGACGGTGCACGCGGCTTGGGTGGGCGGCCTTGGCGAACGACAGTACGGTCGGCTCGCGCAGGTAGGCCACGGCGTAGTCTTCGATGCGCAGGTCTTCGGCGGTAAGGCCGGCGCGCAGCAGCTTGGTCAGACCGAGGAAGGAGCTGGCGTCATATTCGATATGACCGCCGTCCGCCTCGTCACGTACCACGAACTCTTCGTAGCCCAGGAAGGTGAAATGGTTGCCCACCAGCCATTCGAGGAAGTTCTTGATTTCGGCTTTTTCTTCGCCGTCGATGGCGAACGCGCTGGCGTCGATACCGGCCAGCAGGTCCTGGACCTTGGCTTTCATCGGTTCGAAATCGGCCACAGCCACGCGTACTTCACCCAGCACCTGCTCAAGCTCTTTGCTCAGCACGTTCAGTTCGGCGGCGTTGGCGCAGCGGTCGATCTCCAGGTACATCAGCGATTCTTGCAGGATGCCTTCGCCCTGGGTGCCCTTGGGCAGGATTTCCAGCAGCTCGCCCTTGCTGCCACGACGCACGCTGAGCACGGTGGTTTGCAGGGTATGGATGCTGTAGCCCCGGCGGTTCAGCTCGGTGCGTACCGAGTCGACCAGAAACGGCAGGTCATGGTGCAGCACTTCGACCGCGGTGTGGGTCGATTGCCAGCCATGACGTTCGTAATCGGGGTTGTAGACCCGCACTTGCGGTTGGGTGTGATCAAAGCGCTCAAGCAGGCGCCAGGCAGACAGGGTGCAACCGGCCAGGTCGGAAAGGCGACGCTGGGTCAGTTCGTCCAGGGAAATGATGCCGAAGAATTGTTCAGCGAACAGCGCCACTTGTGGCAGTGCCTGTTCACTGAGGTGCTGCGCCAGTGCCGCTTGCAGTTGATGCTGGAAGTCGGCCTTGCTGGCTGCGGTGAAGAACGCCATCTGTGGTACTCCGCTTGGGCTTGTTATTGATGAAAGCGTCGCGTGTTATCCCCTTGCGGGGAGACCGTCAGCTCTGTTCGCTGGTGTGCTGACAAGCACCATAAACGAATCAGGGTGACAGGTGGGTGAAGCTGGACAGGACAGTCGGGTCACATACAACTTCCATACGGCATGCCGTTGGCCAGATGACGATACGACGGGCAGGTCAGGCGCCTGGCACAGGGCACATCCGTTGCGCAGCTTAACGAGTGTAGGAAGAACGCTGCTTGCGACGCTGCGACATATTCGGTCATCGGTAAGCAGGGTGTCGGTTGCAACTTGGGCAACCCCGGATTTTCGGTAGAAAATCTTGCTACTTTGCACACCATCAGTACCAGAAATGACCGATCCGGCCCGTGAGGTCATGCCTGACTTCCGACACAGGATGAAGCACAAAATTCGCCGCAGTGGCACAATTGCCCTCCCCTACACAGGATTGCCCCATGCTGCAGCTGAAAACCGACGCCCTGATGGCCACCCCGTGCGACGACGAAGAAGACAACATGGCCATGCTTTGCTGTCACGGCAAGAACGGCGAAATGTTCATGCTCACCCGTTACCCGGATGAAGACGAAGTGGAGCTGACCTGGGACTACGAACCTTCGACCCTGGATGGGCTGAAAGTGACGTTGGGCGAGACCACCTTATTGATCGAACTGGCGGCCGGCGATGCCGATGCCCTGGGCGGCAAGGACCAGCTGGAGATCACCCACGGCACCGCCGCGTCAGACATGGCCGAAGTGCAGGAAACCCTGCAGAACATCCTCACAGGCACCGGCACGTTCATTCGGACTTGAAACCGGTCACTTGAAACTTCGTCACGACGCTAAATCTGTGGCGAGGGAGCTTGCTCCCGTCACGGCCTGACAGCCGACGCTGATCTGGCTGAGGCACGGCGATCCAAATGTGGGAGCTGGCTTGCCTGCGAAGGCATCGACTCGGTGTGCCTGAATCACCGAGTTGACTGGATCGCAGGCAAGCCAGCTCCCACAGGGACCGTGCTCTACCTACCCAGCTGTTATGCCTCTCACACCGCAATCCTGTAAGTTTCGCCAAAAATACCCATCAAGCCGTTAGTCGCCGCACCCCGCGATGCATTAAAGTAAACCCCCCAGGCCCGGTGTTCTGTCACGACACCCAGGCTCATCTTTCCAGGAACCGTCATCGATGGAACATCGTGAAGCGCTGCTTGCGCTGCGAACCTTTCTTTCTACGCAGATTCTCGGCCAGGAAAAACTCATCGATCGCCTGTTGATCGCCCTGCTCGCTGACGGCCATATGCTGGTCGAAGGCGCACCGGGGCTGGCCAAGACCAAGGCGATCAAGGAGTTGGCCGAAGGGATCGAAGCGCAGTTCCATCGTATCCAGTTCACCCCCGACCTGTTGCCCGCCGATATCACCGGCACCGAGATCTATCGTCCGGAAACCGGCAGCTTCGTATTCCAGCAGGGGCCGATCTTCCATAACCTGGTGCTCGCAGACGAAATCAACCGTGCCCCGGCCAAGGTGCAGTCGGCCTTGCTCGAAGCCATGGCCGAGCGCCAGGTCAGCGTGGGCCGCAGCACCTACGAGCTGTCGCCGCTGTTCCTGGTGATGGCCACGCAAAACCCCATCGAGCAGGAAGGCACCTACCCGCTGCCCGAAGCCCAACTCGACCGGTTCCTGATGCACGTCAAGATCGGCTTCCCGGACGCCGCCGTCGAGCGCCGCATCCTGCAGCAAGCTCGTGGCGAAGCATTGAATGGCGAAACCAAGCCCGAGCGGCGCGTCAGCCAGCAGGCGATCTTTGCCGCCCGCAAGGAAATCCTCGGCTTGTACATGGCCGATGCCGTGGAGGAATACCTGGTGCAACTGGTGATGGCCACGCGCACCCCTGCGAAGTTCGATCCGGAAATGGCCGAGTGGATCGCCTATGGCGCCAGCCCGCGTGGTTCCATCGCCCTGGACCGTTGTGCCCGGGCCCATGCCTGGCTGGCCGGTCGCGATTTTGTCAGCCCGGAAGATATCCAGGCGGTCTTGTTCGACGTGCTGCGTCACCGCATCATCCTGTCGTTCGAGGCCGAGGCCGCCGGTGTCGACCAGGACCGCGTGGTGCAACGCATTCTCGACGTCGTTGCCGTCGCTTGAAGTCGATGAACGCAAGCGATGACATCCGCGTAACCCTCAGTGAATTGATTGAGATGCGCCACCGCGTGCGTGAGGTGCAGTTGTTCTCCACGCCTGGCCAGCGTAGCCCGCTGGTGGGCCTGCATCACTCCAAGCTGCGCGGGCGTGGCGTCGATTTCGACCAGGTGCGCGTGTACCAGGCCGGCGACGACGTGCGCACCATCGACTGGCGCGTGACGGCGCGTACCCAGGAACCGCACACCAAGCTGTTCCACGAAGAGCGCGAGCGACCGATTTTCATCATGGTCGAGCAAAGTTGCCGGCTGTTTTTCGGCTCGGGGCAAATGTTCAAGTCGGTGCTTGCCGCCCAGGCCGCCAGCCTGATCGGTTGGGCCGCCCTGGGCCATAACGACCGGGTGGGCGGGCTGGTGTTCGGCGACAACGAGCACTACGAGATCAAGCCACGGCGCAGCAAGCAGAGCCTGTTGCAACTGCTCAACCGGCTGGTGCGGGTCAACCAGAGCCTGAACACCGAGCGTCAACCGGAAGCGGATGCCCTGGGCATGGCCTTGCGCCGTGGCCGCGAGGTGCTGCGCCCGGGCAGCCTGGTGGTGGTGATCTGTGATGAACGCGCCCTCACCGAAGGCGCCGAGCAACAGCTGAGCCTGCTGGCGCGCCATTGCGACCTGCTGTTGTTGCCAATCTCTGACCCGTTGGACCACGCCCTGCCCGCCGCCGGGCTGCTGCGTTTCGCGCAAAGGGGCGCGCAACTGGAACTGGATACACTGAATATCGACCTGCGCCAGGCCTACAAGGCTCAGGCCGAAGCGCGTATCGCCCGCTGGGAACTGCTCGCGCAGAAGCTGCGGCTGTTGTTGATGCCCTTGAGCACCCAGACTGAAATGGTCGAGCAACTGCGCGAATATCTCAACCCGCAACGCCCGGTTAAAAAACCATGAGCAGCCTGGACCAACTGCAACCGCTGATCGCCCCGCCCGCCATTGGCTTCTGGCCACCGGCACCGGGCTGGTGGCTGTTGCTGCTGGTGATCCCACTGCTCGGTTGGGGCTTGTGGTGGCTGCGTCGTTTCCTGCCGGCCCGCCGCCCTGTGGCCCGCGCCGAACAACCGCTGGACCCGTTGCGTATCGCCGCCCTGGCCGAGTTGGCTTTGATGCCCAAGCCCTACGACGGAGCGCCTGCGGGCGCCTGGCTGCAGCAACTCAACGGCCTGCTCAAGCGCCTGTGCCGTAACGACTACCCTTATAGCCAGAGCCATACTCTCAACGGGCGCAAATGGCTGGCCTTCCTGGATAACCGCTGCCCCGCCGCCGGCCTGACGCGCTGGATGGTGTTGGTGGAAGGCGCCTACAAACCCGAATGCAAGCTCGACGACAAAGCCATCGCCGGTCTCACCCAAGCCGTCGACACCTGGATTCGCAAACATGTTTGAGTTCGCCTGGCCGTGGATCTTCGCCCTGTTGCCACTGCCCTGGGTCATGCGCCTGTTGCTGCCCGTGGCCGACAGCGGCGAACCGGCGCTGAAAGTCAGCTACCTCAGCGACCTCGAAGGCCTGGCCCGCCGCCGTGCCCGCGTCAACCTGCCCGGCTGGCGCCAGCAAGCCCCATTCGTGGTGCTGTGGTTGCTGCTGTTGACCGCCGCCGCCCGCCCGCAATGGCTGGGCGAACCCTTGCCGATTGCTGCCAGCGGCCGGGATTTGCTGGTGGCGGTGGATGTGTCCGGCTCCATGGATTTTCCCGATATGCATTGGCAGGACGAGGACGTCAGCCGCCTGGCCCTGGTCAAGCACCTGCTGGGGGACTTTCTGGAGGAGCGTGAAGGTGACCGCGTGGGCCTGATTCTGTTCGGCAGCCAAGCCTACCTGCAAGCGCCCCTGACCTTTGACCGCCGCACCGTGCGCACCTGGCTGGATGAAGCGCGCATCGGCATTGCTGGCAAGAACACCGCCATCGGCGACGCCATCGGCCTGGCCATAAAACGCCTGCGCCAGCGCCCGGCGCAAAGCCGTGTGCTGATCCTGGTCACCGACGGCGCCAACAACGCCGGGCAGATCGACCCGTTGACCGCCGCGCGCCTGGCGGCCGAGGAAGGCGTGAAAATCTACCCCATCGGCATCGGCGCCGACCCCGAGCAAACCGGCTCCCTGGGCATCCTAGGCGTAAACCCGAGCCTGGACCTCGACGAACCGGCGCTCAAGGCACTGGCCGAGACCACCGGCGGCCAGTATTTCCGCGCCCGAGACGGCGAGGAACTGCTGAAGATCAAGGACACCCTCGACACCCTCGAGCCCGTGGAACAACAACCCACCCAGGCCCGCCCGGCCCAGGCGCTGTACAGCGGCCCATTGGCCTTGGCGTTGGTGTTGAGCGTGTTGCTGGTGATCCAGGAACGCTGGCCGAACAACGCTTTGCAACGCGGCTTCAATAGGCTATCGAGCAGGGGCATTTTTTTGCAGCAACACCCTGAATGGCGCCAGCGTCTGCAGCGCCTGCGTTTGCGGAGGCGTCGATGATCGCGCTGTGGCCGCACTGGTTGCACCCCTGGTGGCTGTTGTTGCTGCCCCTGCTTGGCTGGTTGCTGTGGCAGTTGTGGCACCGGCAAAAGCGCGCCGGGCGCTGGCAGATGATCCTGCCGCCGGCGTTCCATGCCGAGTTGCTCAGCGGTGGCAATGGCCGCGAGAGTAAATCGCCGTGGGTGGTGCTCGGCATCGCCTGGCTGTTGGCCGTGCTCGCGTTATTGGGCCCCAGTTGGCAACGGGTTGAACAGGCCAGCCAGAAACCTTCCGACCCCTTGGTGGTGCTACTGGAACTGACCCCGGAAATGCTCGCCACCGACAGCCCGCCCAACCGCCTGGAACAGGCACGGCGCAAGCTGTATGACTTACTGCAAGCGCGCACCGATGCGCAAACAGCCATCATCGTGTATGCCGGCAGCGCCCATACCCTGGTGCCGCTGTCCGATGACCTGGCCACCAGCCGCAACCTGTTGGAAGCCCTGCGCCCGTCGATCATGCCCGAGCCCGGCCATCGTGCCGATCTTGCCGTGGAAAAAGCCCTGGGCCTGCTCAAGCAAGGCGGTCTCGGCCAGGGGCGCCTGCTGCTGATCGGTTCCTCATTGTCCAAACAAGAGCGCCAAGGCATCCGCCTGCAACTGCAAAGTGCCCAGGCTCCAACGTTGTCGATCCTCGGCATCGGCAGTCGCGAAGGTACGCCGGTGACTCAGGAGAGCGGCGAATTCCTCAAGGACGACCAGGGCGCGATCCTGGTGCCGCGTCTCGACAGCCCGACCCTCAAGGCGTTCGCCAGCGAAATGGGCGGCCGCTACCGTGCGGCACGCCTGGATGACAAGGATCTGCGTCAACTCGGTATGCTCGACAGCGCCCAAGCCCTGCGCGACGACGGCCAACGGCTGCGCCTGGACAGCTGGGCCGACCAGGGTTACTGGCTGCTCTTGCCGTTGTTGCTGCTGGCCGCGTGCGCCGGGCGTCGCGGCTGGCTGTTCTGCCTGCCCTTGCTGCTGATGGGCGCGCCGCAACCCAGCTATGCCTTTGGGCTGCAGGACCTGTGGCTGCGCCCCGACCAACAGGGCCAGTACCTGCTCAAGCACAAACGCCCGGCCGAAGCCGCAGAACACTTCCAGGACCCGCAATGGCAAGGCGTGGCGCTGTATGAAGCCGGCAATTACGCCGAGGCCATCAAGCGGTTTGCCCAAGGCAGCGACGCCTATTCCCACTACAACCGCGGCAATGCCCTGGCCAAGGCCGGTGAACTTGAAGCGGCCCTTGATGCGTATGAACAAGCCCTGGAAGCCCAGCCCGATTTGCAGCCGGCGTTAAAAAACAAAGCCCTGGTTGAAGCGCTGATGCAGGAGCAAACGCAGCCCGAGCCGGACCCGCCTGCAAAAAACGCAGATGACGAAACCGCCCAACCCGGCCAAACTGCGCAACCGGGCACCAACGCACAAACGGCCCAGGGCGGCGAGCAATCGTCCCACGGCCAGGGCGAAGCCGGCACGGGTGAGACTCAGCCCAACGCCCCGCCACAGGCCGGCGGCAATGAAGTGCCAGGCAGCGAACTGGGTGACGAGCAAACCACCACGCCGCCACTGCGTCCTGCCGACACGCGCCTGGAAGGCGAGCGCCGCCAAGCACTGGAGCAATGGTTGCAGGAGATCCCGGACAACCCCGGCGAGCTGTTGCGCCGCAAATTCTGGTACGAACAGCAACAACATCAGGACACCACTCGATGAGCCGCCGCACCACCCTTTTGCTCCTGCTCGCGTTGTCGGCAGGCCACGCCCAGGCGGCGGACCTGGTCGCCAGCGTAGACCGCAGCCGCCTCAACTCCGGGGAAACGGTGGAGCTGACGGTGCAATCCAGTGATGTGACCCAGTTTGGCAAACCGGACCTGTCGCCCCTGGACGCGCAGTTCGAAGTCAGCGGCACCCGCCAGATCAACCAACTCACCACGCTGGACGGCGACAACCACGCCACCACCCGTTGGATCATCACCCTGCTGCCCAAGGTGAACGGCAACGTGGTGATCCCGCCGCTGCAGGTGGGCGCGCTCAAGACCCAGCCGATCACCCTGCAAGTGGTGGAAAGCGCCAGCCAGAACACCAGCGCCGAACTGGCCCCGGTGTTCATCGAAGCCAGCCTCGACCAGGCCAGCGTGTACGTGCAGGCCCAGGCCCTGTTGACCGTGCGCGTGTACCACTCGGTATCGCTGTATGACGACAGCAGCCTCACGCCCTTGCAGATACCGGATGCACGTGTCGAACAACTGGGCGAATCACGCACCTATGAAAAGGTCATCAACAGCATCCGCCATGGCGTAATCGAAACCCGCTACGCCCTCTACCCGCAACACAGCGGCGCCGTGGTGATTCCGGCGCAGACCTTCAGCGCTACCCTGGTGGAATCGCGACCGCCCCAGGAAAACACCCTGCAGGGCACCAAGCCGGGCAAGATGATTCATGTCAGCTCTGCGCCCCTGCCCTTGACGGTCAAACCCAAACCGGACGCCTACCCCGCCGACGCCCCCTGGCTGCCCGCGCGCAGCCTGACCTTGAGCGAAGGCTGGAACCCCACGCCGGACCACGTGCAAGTCGGCGACTCCCTGACCCGCAGCCTTACCGTGGAGGCCGAAGGCCTGTCCAGCGCACAGCTGCCGGCGCTGCCCGGCACCGAGGTCAACGGCCTGCGCCGCTACCCCGACCAACCAGTGATGGCTAACCGTACCAGTGACCGCGGCCTGACCGGCAGCCGTGAAGACCGCGAAGCCCTGGTGCCGACCCGCGCCGGCGAGCTGGAACTGCCCGCCGTGGAAGTGGTGTGGTGGAACACCCACGAAGATCACCTGGAACGCACCAGCCTGCCGGCGCGCACCGTGCACGTGGCGGTGAACCCCAGCCTGGTGGTGGACACCCCGGCGACACCCACCATCATCACCGCCCCCGATGATGACCGCCTGTGGCTGTGGCAACTGAGCACACTGATACTGGCCTGCACCACCCTGCTGGGCTTTGGCCTGTGGTGGCGCGCACGCCGGCAACCGGCGGTACAACGCGCCGCGCAAACCGGTCCCAGCCCACGCACCCTGCTCGACGACCTCAAGCGCGCCACCCAGGCCAACGACCCTCATGCTACCCGCCAGGCCCTCGACGCCTGGGCACGGCAACAGCCGGAAACGCTGGCCGACATGGCCGCGCGGTTTGTGCCGCTGTCCGATGCCCTGGATGGGTTGAATGGCGCGCTGTACAGCGAAAGCGGCCAATACTGGTTGGGTGATGACCTGTGGCGTGCCATCAAGGCGATCCCCGTGGCCGAACGCGAGCAAGACCCGGCCACCGACACCACCAGCTTGCCGCCGCTCTACCCCAAGTAACCCCCGAGCCTGCTCGTTCCCACGCTCTGCGTGGGAATGCCGCCCCGGACGCTCCGCGTCCAGGCTTCACGCCCTGTGCAATGGTGACGCAGAGCGTCACGGGATGCATTCCCACGCAGAGCGTGGGAACGATCAATGGCGTGCCATCAAGGCGATCCCCGTGGTCGAACGCGAGCAAGACCCGGCCACCGACACCACCAGCTTGCCGCCGCTCTACCCCAAGTAACCCAGCCTCAACCAACACCACAAAACCCTGTGGGAGCGGGCTTGCCCGCGATGGCGGTGTAACAGTCGGCAGACGTGCTGGCTGATACTCATCCATCGCAGGCAAGCCAGCTCCCACAGTGGATCTGCGTCGCCTGATCGACATGGCCCGCACCCTCGCCGACCGTGCGCTCGATTGCCTGCAACCCAACCCCACTGACACGCCATAACCCCCTAGGAGCGAGCTTGCTCGCGAAGAACTCACAGGCGCCGCGTTTATCCAGGAAACACGCGTCATCGTTGACGTTTTTCGCGAGCAAGCTCGCTCCTACAATCAGCCATCAGGGCTGGCCCACACTCCGTTGATCGCGTCAGCCATGAGTCCACGCGCACTTTTACAGGTAAACTCCCCTCCTTTTCATCTTCTCCACGGAGTTCGCCTTGCGTCTGTTTCATACCTCCGACTGGCACTTGGGCCAAAACCTCCACGGCCAGGAACGCGACTTCGAACACGCCTGTTTCCTAGAATGGCTGCTGGGCCAACTCAAGGCCCAGCGCCCGGATGTGCTGTTGATCGCCGGCGATATCTTCGACACGGTCAACCCGCCGCTCAAGGCCCAGGAGCGCTTGTATGACTTCATCATCAGCGCCCACGAACAACAGCCGACACTGACCATTGTGATGATTGCCGGCAACCATGACTCCGGCTCGCGCATTGAGCTGCCTGCGCCTCTGATGCGCCGCTTGCGCACCCATGCCCTGGGCCGAGTGCTGTGGCTGGATGACGGGCAACTGGATGCCGACCGCCTGCTGATCCCGCTGCCCAATGCCAAAGGCAAGATCGCCGCCTGGTGCCTGGCGCTGCCCTTCCTGCGCCCGGCGGAAGTCACCGGCGCACAGCTGGGCGATGATTACCTGCGCGGCATCGGCCAAGTGCATGAATGGCTGATCGCGGCGGCCAATGCCAAACGCAAAAAGGGCCAGGCGCTGATAGCCATCAGCCATGCGCACATGGCCGGTGGGTCGGTATCCGAAGACTCCGAACGCAGCCTGATCATCGGCAATGCCGAGGCGCTGCCTGCCACACTGTTCGACCGAAGCGTGGCGTATGTGGCCCTCGGCCATTTGCACAAACCGCAAAAGGTCAATGGCGAGGAGCGCATTCGCTACAGCGGCTCGCCAATCCCCCTCTCGTTCTCCGAAATCGGCTACAAGCACCAGATTCTCGACGTGACGTTCCAGGGCGAAAGGCTGGTGGGCTGCGAACCGATCCTGATTCCCCGCTCCGTCAACCTGCAACGCCTGGATGCCGCGCCCTTGGCCGATATCCTCAAGCAACTCGGTGAGCTGCCCGACATCGACCTGCTCGCCGAAACCCAGCGCCACCCCTGGCTGGAAGTGCGCGTGCGCCTCGACGAGCCGCAACCGGACCTGCGCCAACAGATCGAAACCGCCCTGCAAGGCAAGGCCGTGCGCCTGGTGCGTATCGCCGCCGAGTATGCCGGCACACGCGGCAGCGCAGAGGTAGACGATGCGCAACTGATCGAACTCGACCAGCTCACGCCCCAGGAACTGTTCAGCCGCGCCTGGCAAGACAGCTACGGCAGTGAAGTGGATGAACAGACCTTGAAGGACTTCGCCGTGCTGCTCCAGGAAGTACAACAGGAGGGCGAACAGCCATGAAGATCCTCGCCATCCGCCTGAAAAACCTCGCCTCCCTGGCGGGCCCGTTCGAAATCGACTTTACCGCCGAGCCCCTGGCCAGTGCGGGTCTGTTCGCCATCACCGGGCCGACCGGCGCGGGTAAAAGTACCCTGCTCGATGCGTTGTGCCTGGCGCTGTTTGGCGCGGTGCCACGCCTGGGTGACACCGGCCAGGCCAAGATGCCGGACGCCGACACGGATATCTCCATCGGCGACCCGCGCACCCTGATTCGACGCGGCACCGGTGGTGGCTATGCCGAGGTGGATTTTGTCGGTGTCAGTGGCCGTCGCTACCGTGCGCGCTGGGAAGCCAACCGCGCCCGTGACAAAGCCAGCGGCAAGTTGCAGAACAGCCGGCAAAGCCTGATCGACCTGGACAGCGACCAACTGTTGGCCAGCCAGAAAACCGAGTACAAGGCCCAACTCGAATTGGCCCTGGGCCTGAACTTCGAACAGTTCACCCGTGCGGTGCTGCTGGCGCAAAGCGAGTTCAGCGCCTTCCTCAAGGCCAATGACAATGAGCGCAGCGAACTGCTGGAAAAGCTCACCGATACCGCGCTCTACACCCAGCTCGGCCGCCGTGCGTTCGATAAGGCCAAAGAGGCCAAGGACGCCCACAAACAGCTGCAGGACCAAGCCACCGGCGTGGTACCCCTGGCACCCGAAGCCCGCGCCGAGCTGGATCAACAGTTGGCCCACGCCCAGCAGCAGCTCAAGACCCAACAAGCCCAGCTCAAGCAGCTGGAGTTGCAGCACACCTGGCTCAAGGAACTGCGTGAATGGCAGGAGCGCCATCAACACGCAGTGGAGCAACTGCAACGCGACGAAGCAACCTGGGCCAGCCAAGGCCAGCAACGCCAAGACCTCAGCCTGCTGGAGCAGTTAGCACCGCAACGCCATCACTTCCTGCGCCAGGCAGAACTCGGCACCCTGCTGACGCCCCTGGCGGCACAGATTGCCCAGCACCTCGAGCAACAAACCGCCCTGCATTCCCGCCAGGAACAGGCGCAACACCAGCAAGTGGCCGCCCAGGCAGCACTGGCCGAGGCCCTGAAACACCAGGCCGACGCCGCGCCCCTGTTGCGCCAGGCCATCGAAGAGCAAAACACCCTCGCCCATGTGAGCCGCGAACTGGCCAAGCGCAACGAGGAAAAACACCAGCACGAAAGCGCCTGCACCGAAGGCCAGGCCCTGCTCGACGGCTTGCAACACACCCAGGCCCAAGGCACCGAGCGCCTGCAGCGCCTGGCCACCGAACTTGAGCACAGCGCCGCCCTCGCGCCGCTGAGCGATGCCTGGAACGCCTACCGTGACCGCCTGCAACAGTTGGTTTTGATCGGCAATCGCCTCAACCAAGGCCAGGCCGAGCTGGGGCAACTCGAACAGCGCGCCAGCGCCGCCGCCGAACAGTTCACCCAACAGCGCGAAGCCCTGGACCTGCTCTACCACGAGGCCGGTGCCGAACCGCACGCGGTGGCCGAACAAATCCAATTGCTGGCCAGCCTGCTGCAAGACAATCGCAAGCAACAGCGCGCCTTCGAAGACCTGGCCCGCTTGTGGGACAGCCAGCAACAGTTGGATCAACAGGCCGCTGCGCTCACGCAAAGGCTTGCCGAGGCCGCGCAAAAACGCGAACAACTGAACCAGACCGGCCTGCAAACCAAGGCCGAACTCACCGTTGCCGAACAAACCCTGGCGGTGACCAAGCAACTGCTTGAGCGCCAACGCCTGGCCCGCAGTGCCAGCGTCGAGGAATTACGCGAGCAGTTGCAGGATGACCAACCCTGCCCGGTGTGCGGTAGCCACGAACACCCCTATCACCAGCCTGAAGCCCTGCTGCAAAGCCTGGGTCGCCATGATGAAAGTGAAGAGGCGGCTGCGCAGAAAGCCGTCGATAGCCTCAAGGAAAAACTCACTGAATTGCGCGGTGAAGTGGGCGGCCTGATCGCTCAGCAAAAAGAGTTCCTGCAACAGCAGGAACAGTTGGCCACCCAGCAGCAGGGTTTGGCGCCGAGCCTGCAAGCCCACCCACTGTCTGCCTCGCTGTTCAATCAGGACGCTGCCAAGCGCAGCCCTTGGCTGGCCCAGCAACTGGCCCAATTGACCCAAAGCATCAGCCAGGACGAACAACGCCAAGGCGCCCTGCTCAACCTGCAACAGAACGCCGGGCGCTTGCAGCAACAATTACAAGCGGCCCAGGATGCCAGCCAGCAAGCCCGGCAATTGCTGGTGGACCAACAACGGCAACTGGCCGGCGACCGCGAACGCCTGGAGGCGGAACTCAGCGCCTTCGCCAGCCTGCTGCCCGCCCAGACGCTGGAAGGCTTGCGCAGCGCGCCTGCGGCGACCTTCATGCAGCTCGACCAGCAGGTCAGCCAGCGCCTTGAGCAGTTGGGCCATCAACGCGATGAGCAGGCCGAGCAGCAAGAGCGCCAACAGGCCATCGAGAAACAACACACCCACCAACAGCATCGTCAGCAGCAACTTGACGCTGTGAATCTGCAAGTCGCCGAGCTGGCCGACCAGCAACACGCCGTCCAGGAAAAACTCCGCGCCTTGCTAGGGGATTACCCCAGCGCCGAACACTGGCAACAGCAGCTGGAGCAAGCCGTCACGCAGTCGCGCCAAAGCGAGACCGACGCCAACCAGGAACTGCACGCCGTGCACACGGCGCAAGTACAGCTGGCCGCCGACCTCAAGGCCCAGCAGCAACGCCAGCAGGCATTGGAGGCGGAACAGCAAGCCCTTGCGACACGCATCGGCGAATGGCGCGCCCAGCACCCAGAACTGGATGATCAGGGCCTCGCACGCCTGTTGGCCCTTGATGAAGCCCAGGTCGCGCAGTTGCGTCAGCACCTGCACAGCAGCGAAAAGGCCGTCGAGCAAGCCAAAGTTCTGCTGCACGAGCGCGAACAGCGCCTGGCCGAACACCAGGCCCTGCACAATGGCAACCTGGAGGCCGAGCAACTGGACGCCACCCTGGCAACGCTTGAGCAGCAACTGCTCGAGGGTGAGAAACACTGCGCCGAACTGCGCGCACGCCAGGCCGAAGACCAGCGCCGCCAGAATGCCAACCAGGCCCTGGCCGAACAGATAGCCAAGGCTTACGAGCAGTGGCAGCGCTGGGCACGCCTGAATGCGCTGATCGGCTCGGCCACCGGAGACACCTTCCGCAAGATCGCCCAGGCCTACAACCTCGACTTGCTGGTGCACCATGCCAACGTGCAACTGCGCCAACTGGTGCGCCGCTACCGGCTCAAACGCGGCGGCAGCATGCTCGGGCTGTTGGTGATGGACACAGAGATGGGCGATGAACTGCGTTCGGTGCATTCATTGTCCGGTGGCGAAACCTTCCTGGTGTCGTTGGCCTTGGCCTTGGGCCTGGCGTCCATGGCGTCGAGCACCTTGAAGATCGAGTCGCTGTTTATCGACGAAGGCTTTGGCAGCCTTGATCCGGAGTCATTGCAATTGGCGATGGACGCTCTGGACGGCTTGCAGGCCCAGGGCCGCAAGGTGGCGGTGATCTCCCACGTACAGGAAATGCACGAGCGCATCCCGGTGCAAATCCAGGTCCAGCGCCAGGGCAATGGCTTGAGTACCCTGGAGGTCAAGTGAACGCAGCGCTGCTGTACTCGTTCCGACGCTGCCCGTATGCGATGCGGGCACGGCTGGCCTTGCGTTACTCAGGTGTTGCTGTGCGAATCATCGAGGTGAGCCTCAAGGCCAAGCCAGCCGAGATGCTGGCGCTGTCGCCCAAGGGTACGGTGCCGGTGTTGAGTGTCGAAGGTCGAGTGATCGAGGAGAGCCTGGAGATCATGCAATGGGCGCTGGCGCAGCACGATCCGGATGATTGGCTGCTGCAAGGTGACCCTGCGGTGCTGGCGTTGATTGCCGAAAATGATCAGGTGTTCAAGCATCACTTGAATCGATACAAGTATGCCGAGCGCTACCCGGAACAGCCGATGGAACATTATCGGGCCGAGGGTGAGGTGTTCTTGCAAAAGCTGGAAGGATTGCTGGCGGAGCGTGAGTACTTGCTCGCCGAACACCTGAGCCTGGCGGATGCGGCACTGGCGCCGTTTGTGCGGCAGTTTGCTCATGTGGATCGGGAGTGGTTTGCGGGTACAGCGTATGACCGGTTACAGGCGTGGCTACACCGGTTCCTGGAGTCCCCACTGTTTACCGCCGTGATGGCAAAGCCCTGAGGCCAATACAATCAAGTGTGGGAGCTGGCTTGCCTGCGATGCTGACGACTCGGTGCAACTGAAACACCGAGTTGATGCCATCGCAGGCAAGCCAGCTCCCACATTTGACCGTCGCTCAATTCCAGTTCAGGACCGGGTCTTGTTATCTAGCATCAAGTATGGGGCAAACCCGCTTTTGAATCAGTCCGTGTTCCACGAATTGTCGTCATTCGAGGCATACACCGAGCTGTATCCCGATGCCTTGAATGCCCGCTCGGTGTCGGAACTGCTGCTGTTACGCAGCGACGTGCCGCGCTCGCTGCATGCGTGTATCGAGGAGTTGAGCCATATCCTCACGGACCTGCCGGGCAGTTATGGGCGCACGGCGCAGCGGTTGGTGGCGGAATTTGAAGCGCGGCTGAGGTATACGGGGATTGATGAGATTCTGGAGGATGGGTTGCATAGTCGGTTGACGGAGTTTATTGAAGCTATCCGGGAGTTGGCGCGGGCGGTGCAGAGCTCTTACCTGGCGGTTGTGTGAGGGCATTGCAGTCACTTGACGGTCAGTCCTTGTGGAGGCGTGGAAACCCTGCCCCCAAAGGACGATGTCGAGCTGCCTGAGTTTTTTGCCCGTGCGCACGTTCGCCGGGAGTGGCGCACGGGGCAGTCTTCCTTGAAGTAAATATGCCCCAGATTAGCCCTATGTTGATTTAACTAATCCCCCATATAGCAACAGAATTCCAACTCCCGTTATCAGGAGTAATCAGTAATTCATAAGGATCAGTTGCCGTATACCTACCAAACCTAAGCATAGTTTGATTACCCAACCACAGCGATCCAACGATAGGAAGTCCACCCACTCTGTATAAGTCAGCAAGTACCCTGCACTCAGCCTGAGTTGGAAAACGTGTACCTGAACTGGCGATAGCATTGACAGCTCTGGGCCATGCATTTTGCATTGGCGGCTGGCCTGTATGAACTCTCCGCCACATCGTTAAACCACTTATCGTCAAGGTATAAGAGGCGGTAGTTCCAACATTATCTGTCACTGTGATTTTCGTAGTTCCTTTGCCCGCCGCTACCACTCGCCCTGTCAACTCATCAACCGTTGCTACATTTTTATCAGCTGAACTGTAGCGATAAGGACGAACGCCACCTGTTGCACTTTGAGTATAGACAGCAGCCGCAGGTGGATTTGCGGGCGGGGCTCCTTGAATAACATGGTAGCCAGGGACTGCAAGAGTTTTATTCCCACCCGCACTTAAAGCGGGTTTGTAAATGGTGTATTCCACCACCGGAAAGCTGATGGCCTCGGCCTCAACCTTGCTCACACTGAACGCCGCTTTTAACTCCACCTGCAGCTTGGTGCCATGTCCCAACCCCTCCAGATAGGTACGAGCGATCCCTGGTTCGATTTTTCCGTTAGCGATCCAGGTCGGGTTCACAGC
>NZ_JALJRP010000090.1:0-387 GCF_024519715.1 Pseudomonas sp. Pse35
GCACGCCGCCGAGCACGGTGTTGTCGTTCATGCCGCCGATGATCAGGTTCTTCGCGCTACCCGGCAGCTTGACCAGTGCCGAGTTGGTGGCGTCCATGCTGCCTGGCACGTCGAGGGTTTTCAGCGGGGCGGTGAGGATGTGATCTTTAGGAATGCCAGCCTCTTCCAGCGACTTGATCGAGCCGTCGGTGCGCTTCTTGCCGGTGTCGAGCTCGTTGAAGGTGTTGATCACCGCGTAGGTGTCCTTCCAGTCCCAACCACGTTTTTTCGCTTCGGCGGCCATGGCGGCGCCCTGCTTCTGGCCTACCTCAAACGCGGCCATGCCCAGGTACGGCACGTCTTCCATGAAGTTGCCCTTGGCATCGACAAAGCGATCATCCACGGCCA
>NZ_JALJRP010000091.1:0-315 GCF_024519715.1 Pseudomonas sp. Pse35
GTCAGACCCTGGTTGTTGCCAGTGAGCGAGTTGTTGCCGGTGCCGCTGAAGCTGCCGGATGTGCTGCCAGTGCTGCCGCTGCTGCCGGAGGCGGCAGCGCCGAAGGCCGCGCGCAGCACGACGGCGAGCTTGGCCGCATCGGCGTTCTTCAGGTAGACGACGCGGATGTTATTGCCGCCGTCCGTGCTCGGCTGGTCGAGCTTGTCGACCATGGAGCGCACCGCGGCCAGCCGCGCCGGGTTGCTGGCGCGCAGGATCAGGCCGTTGGAGCGCGGATCGACCAGCACGCTGACGGCGCTGGTCCCGGTCTGCCCG
>NZ_JALJRP010000092.1:0-314 GCF_024519715.1 Pseudomonas sp. Pse35
GCGATGGCGCTCTGCATGGTGTTCGGCAATCAGCTTGTCGCCTTGCCAGAAAAACCCGGTGGTCTTGCCGTCTACGGTCTTGCTGATGCGCCGCCCAAATGGGTCATAGCGATAACTGGCGGTTTCGCCGTTGGGCTTTGTGATGCTGATTAACCGATGCTGGCAGTCGTAGCGGTATTCAGTGACGAGTTGCTGGCTTTTGCCGCGCCGTTCACGGATGAGGTTGCCGAAGGCGTCGTAGTCATAGTGCCGGTCGCCTTGGATCATCAGGCGGTTGGCCGCGACGATGTCCGGGCCGGGGCGGTCTTGCATCA
>NZ_JALJRP010000093.1:0-308 GCF_024519715.1 Pseudomonas sp. Pse35
CGCCAAAGGGCGTGAGCCCTACGTTTGGGAAACCGAGCAGAACATCGTTTCCTACGCCTATGACGAAGCTGGCCGACTGGTGTGTGCGACCAATGCCGTCGGTGAAAGCGAGCGTTATCGGTACGACGATCAGCACGTCATTGTCGAGCGGCAGTTAGCCGGTGGGGCGAGTTTCTTCTGGGCGTGGGAAGGCGCGGGCAAGGCGGCTCGCTGCGTGCGGCATTGGGCGAGTTTTTTGCAGATGGACACGCGCTATGCCTGGGGCGATGACGGGCGTGTCACGGTGCATAACGCCGATGGTAGCCAGG
>NZ_JALJRP010000094.1:0-308 GCF_024519715.1 Pseudomonas sp. Pse35
CGCCAAAGGGCGTGAGCCCTACGTTTGGGAAACCGAGCAGAACATCGTTTCCTACACCTATGACGAAGCTGGCCGACTGGTCTGCGCGACCAATGCTGTCGGGGAAAGCGAGCGTTATCGGTACGACGATCAGCACGTCATTCTTGAACGCCAACTGGCCGGTGGCGCGAGTTTCTTTTGGGAATGGGAACACGCGGGCAAGGCGGCGCGCTGCGTGCGGCATTGGGCGAGTTTTTCGCAGATGGACACGCGTTATGCCTGGGGCGATGACGGGCGTGTCACGGTGCATAACGCCGATGGTAGCCAGG
>NZ_JALJRP010000095.1:0-281 GCF_024519715.1 Pseudomonas sp. Pse35
CTCCCGACATCCTGCTCCCAAAGCAGGCGCGCTACCGGACTGCGCTATACCCCGGAATGCACATCGCAAAACCGATGCACATTGACATCATGACGAACCGAAACTACTGTTCGCCTCAGACGGCTGCATGTCTACGGCGATATCTAAGTGCTGTAACACTTTCCAAAACCGTAAAACCGCCTCTATCAGAGCTAGAACCTCTGATTCTAAGATTTGATTCCAGCGCTAACTGGTCTCAAAAATGGTGGGTCGTGTGGGATTCGAACCTACGACCAATTGGT
>NZ_JALJRP010000096.1:0-276 GCF_024519715.1 Pseudomonas sp. Pse35
AAGATCGTTCCCGCGCTCCGCGTGGGAATGCAGCCCGTGACGCTCCGCGTCACCCCTCAACTGCGACGGGACGCGGAGCGTCCTGGGAGGCGCTACCACTCAGAGCGTGGGAACGAGCATGTGCCTGCTGCCGGAAAGATCGTTCCCGCGCTCCGCGTGGGAATGCAGCCCGTGACGCTCCGCGTCACCCTTCAGTTGCGACGGGACGCGGAGCGTCCTGGGAGGCGTTACCACGCAGAGCGTGGGAACGAGCATGTGCCTGCTGCCGGAAAGATC
>NZ_JALJRP010000097.1:0-273 GCF_024519715.1 Pseudomonas sp. Pse35
GTGTATCGGTAACGGTCGTGTTAACTGGGGTAGTACCTGGAACCAGATTTTCAAAATGCTCGCCGCCGGTCACACCCTTGATAGCAGCGGTGACGGTCTGATCGCCTTTATAAATATCGTCTGGCGCCACGGTGGTAACGGTGCCGCTGGATTGGTTAACACCGATAGTAATGGTCTGACCGTTATCCAAAGTGACGGTCAACGGGTTAGTGATGTTAGTCACCGGCGCGCCGTTCTTATCCACAAGGCTGGCGGTATAGACGATATTGCCGC
>NZ_JALJRP010000098.1:0-270 GCF_024519715.1 Pseudomonas sp. Pse35
AGGGATGCCGGTTTAGCCGCCCCGCGCCATGGATGGCGCGTGGCGGCGCCCCCCCCTCCCCCCAAATCACTGGCGGATTACGGGCACACCGAGCCTGAGCGAGGTGCCGAGTGGTGGGGCAAGAGCGTTTTGCTTACTTTGCCGCTCTTGCAAAGTGAGCCGCCGTCAGGGCGGAACCCTATGTGGCCGTTACCGCAGCAATGGATATGTACACAATCCAACTGTGTTGACTGCCAGGCCGCCTTCGCGAGCAAGCCCGCTCCCACAGGT
>NZ_JALJRP010000099.1:0-268 GCF_024519715.1 Pseudomonas sp. Pse35
ACCGGCCTGTCACGCCGGGGGTCGCGGGTTCGAGTCCCGTCCGCTGCGCCATATTCGGTCACCTGGAATGCTGAACTCCAGGTGACCAAAGAAAGCCCGCTCATTGAGCGGGTTTTTTTCTGTCCGAAATATGGCAAAAAATCGTGCGCTAAACTTTTTTTAAATAAATTGCATTTAAATCAAGACATTACGATTTTTTGGTGTATGATGCGCCCACACCGAAACGAAGGGTGATTAGCTCAGCTGGGAGAGCATCTGCCTTACAAGC
>NZ_JALJRP010000009.1:0-178709 GCF_024519715.1 Pseudomonas sp. Pse35
CCGCTGTAAAAGCGGAACCCTAAGTGGCCGTTACCGCAGAAATGGATATGTACACGGTCCAACTGTGTTGACTGTCAGGCCGTCTTCGCAGGCAAGCCAGCTCCCACATTTGGGTCGCGGTGCGTCAGCTGGATCAGCGTCGGCTGTCAGGCCGTCACGGGAGCAAGCTCCCTCGCCACATCGTTTGCCAGGGGCCTTTGCATGTATCAATTGATCCTCGGCGGCGCCCGTTCGGGCAAGAGCCGCCTGGCCGAAAAGCTTGCCGCAGAGAGCGGGCTTGCCGTCATTTATATCGCCACCAGCCAGCCGCTCGATGGTGAGATGAACGAGCGTGTCACTTTGCACCGCCAGCGTCGCCCCGACAATTGGGGCCTGGTTGAGGAGCCCATCGAGCTGACGCGCGTGCTGCGCGAAAACGCCGCCACTGATCGCTGCCTGCTGGTGGATTGCCTGACCTTATGGCTCACCAATCTTCTGATGCTCGAAGACCCGGCGCGCCTTGCGTGCGAGCGTAATCAACTGTTGCAAACCCTGGCTTCGCTGCCGGGAGAAATCATTTTTGTCAGCAACGAGACCGGTCTGGGTGTCGTGCCGCTGGGCGAATTGACTCGCCGTTATGTGGATGAAGCCGGTTGGCTGCATCAAGCCTTGGCCGAGCAATGTCAGCGCGTTGTGCTGACGGTTGCCGGCCTGCCCCTGACTTTGAAAGGTACTGCGTTATGACCGACTCCTGGTGGCTCAACCCCTGCAAGACGGTGAATGCCACAGCCCACGAACAGGCGCTGGCGCGTCAGCAGCAGTTGACCAAGCCCGCTGGCTCCCTCGGCCAGTTGGAGGCCCTGGCGGTGCGGTTGGCGGGTTTGCAGGGCCAGGTCAAACCGTCGGTGGATCACCTGTGGATCGTGATTTTTGCCGGCGATCACGGCGTGGTCGCTGAAGGCGTGTCGGCATTTCCCCAGGCGGTGACCGGGCAGATGCTGCAAAACTTTGTCACCGGTGGTGCGGCAATCAGTGTGTTGGCGCGGCAACTGGAAGCGCAATTGGAAGTGGTTGACCTTGGGACGGTCACGCCGTCCCTGGATTTGCCCGGCGTTCGTCACCTGAATATCGGCGCGGGCACGGCCAATTTCGTGCATGGCCCGGCGATGACTCAGTCTCAGGGGCAACTGGCCCTGCAAGCCGGGCGAGACAGCGCACACCGCGCCCTGGCAGGCGGCGCGCAGCTGTTTATCGGCGGCGAGATGGGCATCGGTAACACCACCGCCGCCAGTGCCTTGGCCTGCGCATTGCTGGATTGCCAGGTCACTGACCTTACAGGCCCTGGTACCGGTTTGAACGCCGCAGGGGTCAGCCATAAGGTCGCGGTCATCGAGCGCGCCTTGGCGTTGCACGCCGGTCAGCGCGGCGATGCGTTGCAAACCCTGTTCAATCTCGGCGGTTTTGAAATTGCTGCCTTGGTTGGCGCCTACCTGGCCTGCGCCCAGGAAGGCATGGCGGTGCTGGTGGATGGGTTCATCTGCAGCGTGGCCGCGCTGGTGGCGGTGCGCTTGAACCCGGCATGCCGCGAATGGCTGGTGTTCGGCCATCGGGGTGCCGAGCCGGGTCATCGCCATGTGCTGCGCAGCCTCGATGCGCAACCGTTGCTGGAACTGGGCCTGCGCCTGGGCGAAGGCAGCGGCGCGGCGTTGGCGGTGCCCTTGTTGCGCCTGGCGTGCGCGCTGCACGGGCAGATGGCGACCTTCGCCGAAGCCGCCGTGGCGGATCGCCCCGCATGACCTTGCGCCTGGACCTGCTGCGCCACGGCGAAACCGAGCTGGGCGGCGGCCTGCGTGGCAGCCTGGACGATGCGCTGACCGCCAACGGCTGGCAGCAGATGCGCGACGCAGTGGTGGGGCAAGGGCCCTGGGATCGGCTGATCAGCTCGCCGCTGCAACGCTGCGCTCTGTTCGCCCGGGAGCTGGGGACGCAACTTGATTTGCCGGTGAGTCTGGAGCCTGACTTGCAGGAGCTTCACTTCGGCGCCTGGGAAGGGCAGAGTGCGGCCGCGTTGATGGATACCGATGCCGAAGGGCTGGGCTTGTTCTGGGCCAACCCCTATGGCTTCACGCCGCCGGAGGGTGAGCCTGTCATCCAGTTTTCCGAGCGCGTGCTTGGCGCTGTCGCCCGGCTGCATCAGGCGTACGCGGGCCAGCGGGTGCTGTTGGTCAGTCATGGCGGTGTGATGCGCCTGCTGCTGGCTCAGGCGCGAGGGTTGCCCCGTGAGCAACTGCTGAATGTTGAAGTGGGGCACGGTGCCTTGTTCGGCCTGCAGGTTGAAGCCGATGGTGTGTTGAAGGAAGGACTCTGACGATGCTGCCGTTCTGGATCGCCCTGCAATTTCTCAGCAGCCTGCCCATTCGCTTGCCGGGCATGCCGCAACCTCAAGAACTGGGCCGTTCGTTGTTGTTTTATCCGCTGGTTGGGTTGCTGTTCGGCGTGCTGTTATGGGGCCTCAACCAGGTGTTGCAGGGCGCCCCGTTGCTGTTGCACGCCGCGTTGCTGCTCACAGCCTGGGTGTTGCTCAGCGGTGGCCTGCACCTGGACGGCCTGGCCGACAGCGCCGATGCTTGGCTGGGTGGTTTTGGCGACCGCGAGCGCACCCTCAGCATCATGAAAGACCCGCGCAGCGGCCCGATTGCGGTGGTCACCCTGGGCTTGGTGCTGCTACTCAAGTTCAGCGCGCTGGTGGCATTGATCGAACAACACAATGGCGCCGCGTTGATCCTGGCGCCCCTGATCGGACGCGCTTCGATGCTGGCGCTGTTTCTCAGCACGCGCTATGTGCGGGCGGGCGGATTGGGCCAGGCACTGTCAGATCATCTGCCGCGAATTGTCGGCCAACAGGTGCTGATCCTCAGCGGGTTGGCCTGCATCCTGATCGGTGGTTTCAGCGGCGGCATCGCGGTGTTGCTGGCGGCACTGTGTTTCGTGTGGCTGCGCCAGTTGATGGTCAAGCGTCTGGGCGGTACCACCGGCGACACTGCTGGCGCACTGCTGGAGCTGCTTGAAGTCGCGGTGCTGGTCGGGCTGGCGCTGTAACGCTTTCTTGCAATTGATTAACTCCGGGTATATACACGCTCTATGCTTGCCTCCCAATGTTTATGCACCAACCTGCGACGCGCTGCCCGTGGCGTCAGCAGGCACTACGACGGCGCTCTCGACGGCTTCGGGATCAACGTTGCCCAGTATTCTTTGCTGTGCAACCTGCAGCGCCTCGATCAACCGAGCATTTCCAGCCTGGCGGACGCCATGGGTCTGGATCGCAGCACCCTGGGGCGCAACCTGCGCGTCCTGGAAGGTGAGGGGCTGGTGCAGTTGGTGGAGGGTGACGATTTACGCAATCGCCTGGTGGTGTTGACTGCCACAGGGCAAGAGCGGCTGACTGCCGCGTTACCGGCTTGGGAAGCGGCGCAACAGAAACTGATTGATAAGCTCGGCGCCGAAAAGCGCGAAATGTTGTTGGCCTTGCTGGATGAACTCGCCTGAACGGCGGTTTGTTCGACTACAAGCGGGTATATACCCGCGAACGGAGAATAAGAAATGACCTCGATGTGGCGCACCAGTGGTTGGGTCCTTTTAGGGAGTGCGCTGATCCTGGCGTTGTCCTTGGGCGTACGGCATGGCTTTGGCCTGTTCCTGGCGCCGATGAGCAGCGAATTCGGTTGGGGGCGTGAAACCTTTGCCTTTGCCATCGCCTTGCAGAATCTGATCTGGGGCTTGGCGCAGCCATTTACCGGGGCCTTGGCCGACCGTTTCGGCGCGACCAAGGCGGTGTTTGTCGGCGGGGGTTTGTACGCCGTCGGCCTGGTGCTGATGGGCATGTCCGACTCCGCGTGGTCACTGTCGTTGAGCGCAGGTTTGCTGATTGGCATTGGCCTGTCCGGCACCTCGTTCTCGGTGATTCTCGGCGTGGTTGGCCGCGCCGTTGCGCCAGAAAAACGCAGCATGGCCATGGGCATTGCCAGCGCCGCCGGCTCGTTCGGCCAGTTCGCCATGGTGCCCGGCACCCTCGGCTTGATTGGTTGGCTGGGCTGGTCGGCCGCCTTGCTGGCGCTGGGCTTGATGGTGGCGTTGATCCTGCCGCTGGTCGCCATGCTCAAGGACCGGCCGCTGGCGGTCACGGTGGGCCAGCAAACCCTGGGCGAAGCGCTGAAAGAGGCCTGCTCCCACTCCGGCTTCTGGCTGCTGTCCTTCGGCTTTTTTGTGTGCGGTTTCCAAGTAGTGTTTATCGGTGTGCACTTGCCGGCGTACCTGGTCGACCAGCACCTGCCGGCCACGGTGGGCACCACGGTGCTGGCCTTGATTGGCCTGTTCAACGTATTTGGCACCTACACGGCGGGTTGGCTCGGTGGCCGCATGTCCAAGCCGCGTCTGCTCACCGGCTTGTACTTGTTGCGGGCGGTAGTGATTGTGTTGTTCCTGTGGGCGCCGGTCACCGAAGTCACGGCGTATCTGTTTGGCATGGCGATGGGCTTTTTGTGGTTGTCCACGGTGCCGCTGACCAATGGCACCGTCGCGACCCTGTTTGGGGTGCGCAACCTCTCGATGCTCGGCGGGATTGTGTTCCTGTTCCACCAGCTTGGCTCGTTCCTCGGCGGATGGCTGGGCGGGGTGGTCTATGATCGAACCGGCAGCTACGATTTGATCTGGCAGGTGGCAATTTTACTCAGCCTGCTCGCCGCCGCGCTGAATTGGCCGGTGCGTGAGCGGCCGGTGGCGCGTATTCAGGCGCAGATGGAGGCGGCATGAGCATGACAGCGCGTCTTATGCTGTTGGCTGTGGGGCTGGGGTTGTTGCTGCTGGCCTGGTGGGGTTGGCAACGGGGCGGCCTGGCGTTGATGCAACTGGGCATGGCGATCTGCTAAGTTGTGGGTCTGAACTGACTCAAGGACTTTTGACATGCAGATGCGCTGGCTCGCTGTACCCGTCCTGATGGCTATTGGTAGCGTGGCGATGGCCGCCAGTTGCCCACCGTTGCTGGAGGGCCAACTGCCCAAGCTGCGGGCCAAGGAATCCATCGACCTGTGCCAGCAATTCGCTGGCAAACCCTTGGTGATCGTCAATACGGCGAGCTTCTGCGGCTTTGCCCCGCAATTCAAGGGCCTGGAAGCGTTGTATCAGCGCTACAAGGGCGAAGGTCTGGAAGTGATCGGCGTGCCGTCCGATGACTTCAAACAGGAAGCCAAGACCGGGGAAGAAACCGCCAAGGTCTGCTACGTGAACTATGGCGTGACCTTCACCATGACCGAGCCGCAGAAGGTCAAGGGGCCGGATGCGGTGCACCTGTTCAAGGTGCTTGCACAGCAGGCCGACGCCGCGCCCAAGTGGAACTTCTACAAGTATGTAGTGGATCGCCAGGGCAATCTGGTTGCCAGTTTTTCCAGCCTGACCAAGCCGGACAGTCCGGAGCTGATCAAGGCGGTGGAACAGGCATTGGCTTCCAAACCCTGACCGCCAGCCAAACAAAAGCCCCGCCTCCTTCACAGGAGAGCGGGGCTTTTTTATACGACTGCGGTTAGAACTTGTAGGTCATGCCCAAGCCGAAACCGTTGGCGCTGTTTTCATACTTGGCGTTGTAGCTGGCCAATTGGTTGGAGCGCGAGATCTTGACGTCCTCTTCCTTCAGGTAGGAGTAGGCCAGGTCGATGGTCATGTTATCCATGACCTGGTAGCCCAGGCCCAGGCTGAAGATAGTACGGTCGCCGGTCGGGATGCGCGGTGAGCGATCCGTGTTGTTGGTAGGCGACTGGTCGAATGTCAGGCCGGTACGCAGTACCACTTGCTTGGTGAGCTGGTACGAAGTACCCACGGCGTAGGCCCAGGTGTCGTGCCAGTTCTGGTCTTCCTTGATTGTGCTGACCAGGCCTGGGGCAAGCGCGCCGCCAGTAGCGCCGCTGACGCCTTCGTTCTTGACGGTGATGTCTTTGAGGCGGCTCCAGCGTGTCCAGGTTGCACCGGCATAGAGTTTCCACGCGTCGGTCAGGTCTTGAGTGACGGACAGGTCGTAGGACTCAGGTGTGTCGATTTTCAGCGAGGCGTCATAGCGGTTGCTGCGCAGGAACGGCGAGGTCGCGGTCGGTGCGGTGACTTCGGTGTGGCCGTCCAGCTTGTAGCTGACCTTGGAGTGGTAGGTCAGGCCGACACGGGTGGTATCGGTGGCTTGGACCAGTACGCCGATGTTGAAGCCCAGCGCGGTGTCGTCACCCTTGATCTTGATATTGGTGTCTGGCGCGCGAGGGTTCAGCGTCAGGTCCGATTCCAGGGTGCCGGCGATGCGGTTGATGGTCGGGCCAAAACCCACGGAAACGCGGTCGTTGAAGGCGTAGCTTACGGTCGGTTGCAAGGTGATGACTTTCACTTCGCTCTTGCTGCCAAAGCCACGGCCCTGGAAGCCGCTTTCGTAGTCGGTTACCAGGCCGAACGGCGCATAGACGCCGAAGCCGACAGCCCACTGGTCGTTGAGCTTATTGGTGTAGAAACCGAAAGGCACGGCAGTGAAAGGCACCATATCGCCTTTGTTGCTGCCAGCGGAGCGGCCGCTGACATTGCTGATATCGGTGGAGGCATCAATGGCTGCAACGCCACCGGTGATCTGTTGGCCTTCCAGGCGTGCCATACCGGCAGGGTTACCGAACACAGTGCTCGCATCATCGGCAGAAGAAGAGCGACCTGCGAAACCGGTACCCATCCCGCTGACGCTCTGTTCGTTGAGGGCAAAGCCGCTGGCGAACAATTGGGAGGATGCCATGGCAACGGCGAGGCTAAGTGTGGTCTTGAGCATTACTTTTTTCATTATTAGAACTCCGTGTGATCACCGCTGCGGAAAGTATCAATAAATTTCACATCGCGCTATAGGCTGTAATGCAGGAGATAGAGCGGTTTTGTAGGACAATCCGACCAAAATTGCCGTTTTTTGCCGAATCTTGCAATTTGCCCGGTCAGCAAGCTGCCTGTTTCATGGGGCTTACACAGGTTTGCCACGCTTGGGTGAAATCTCCCAGGCGGCCTTGTGGATGGAATATTTCTTTCCAGATACGCGCCATGGCCAGCACATCGCCGGGTGCGGGTAGGGCAGCGCGCTGTTGTTCCACCAGCAACCAGGCGATGGCCGTGGCGTAGCGCAGGTTCACCGTCAACTCCAACTGAGGCGCGCTGAGGAACGCATGTTGGCTGGCCAGCCCGCGCACCAGGCTGGCGCGTTCAGGGTCCAGGGCCAGGTAGTCATCCCAGAGGGCGCGATGACGTGGTTCGGTGATGCTGTAAAGGCCATGGCCGCGCCGGTCATGCAGCGCCGAGCCCAGTTCTGACTGGCTGGCGGCAATGCCCAGCAGCAGGGATTCGGCTGTCGCGCTGTGACGGCCGAGGTACATCAGCGTCGGCCGGATCACATAACGACACAATTCACTGGCGGCAATACCCATACGAGCCTCAGTCCTTGCAAAGAGTGGACGAGCCTGAGAAGGGGAGCTTGGCAGCAATGAATCGGATCTCAGGCCCGTCGGAAGCGGATCATGCCGCTTGACTTGAAGTGTAGTGTCATATTCCTGATGTAAAGGACTGTTTTTAAAACATCTTCTGCAATCGGTTATAACGTTTATATCGATTTGTACTTAGCACCACGGACTCAAGGCCAAATTCCAGGCAATAAAAAACCCTGTTGTTCAAACAGGGTTTTTGAGGTTTCAGCGACGCGGGTCGATCAGGCGGTCAGTGCCTGACGGGTACGATCAATCACGGCCTGCAGCGGTTCTGCGCTGGAGTATTGATCGGGGTACAGGCGTTCGCTGTGACGAGCGATGCCGTGTTCGTTGACCAGGGTGAAGCTGAAGCAGCCTTTGCGAGCAGCCATGATCAGGCAGTTCATTGGGGCAAAAGCGTTGGTGAGGGCGCGAATGGCATCCTGAGTGTGGATTTGAGCGTTCATATTATTGGTGTTCCTACAAATGACACGGATAAGAACCGTGCAACGTTAAAACGTTCCAGTAACGCTGATCACCATTGATCAAACGAAGAACCCGACTGGAACAAAGCAGCCAGTTTGAAGCGCTATGGAATTAGGCGCGCTTGGGCTGGCAGGTAGGTACTTAGGAGGGCAGGCAACACAACAGGGGCAAAGGTTCTGGGCCCGGGGTGAAGATCCTGATCAATTTGCAGGTTGGTTCGGTCAGAGTATTGGAACTTCGCGCCACCCTTTGCTTGTTCAAAGGCAGTGTCGTCGCAAGGAATACCTGGAAACCATCGAGGTGGCCGATCCCATGTGGTTCAGGGGACGTATTCGACCAGAATTGACTTTCAGCTTGGTACTAACGCCGCGGATAGTAACGGATTGAAACAGGGAAGGGAAGGCCGATTGCAAAAAAACCTCGATCAGCCGCCGAGCAACTCGCGATAGACCAGTACGGTCATGGACGCGGCCAGGGCGCACCCCAGCCCATAGGCGGCGAGCGTCAATCGCAAGGACTGGCCGGTCTCGATCATGTGGATCACTTCGCGCATGTCATTGATCTTTCCGTCACTGAGTTCGATGCACAGGACCACGGCGGTAAAGGCTGCTGACAGCAAGATAGCAATGGCGAACAGTGCGCCGTCCGGAGAGGGGAGCGCGGCATTGATTCCCAGGGAGGTCGCGCAGATGGCCAGTAGCAGCCCGGCGAATAACAGAATTCCTTTCATCGGCCCTACTGGTTTGCATTGTCGGTGGCGCAGTGTGGCGAGCCGAGGCGGATTTGAAAAGCCCTCGGGTTTGCCCGGTCAGTAACATGTTTAACCGGTGTTGAATCAAAAAACGCCGCCGATATAACCAGTCGATCGGGACTTGTGCACATTTGTGGCCAAGGGTGTAACCCTGCTGTCACTGGTGTGCAAGTGCGCCCATTTGCCTGTAATCAAAATTTAAGTCAATGAAAAATCTCGCTTTTTTTTATTGGTGAAAAAATCGTCAGTTTGACTGCGGCCCCCGTTCCATGGGGCTTTGCGCCTGTTCTAGGGGGGTTGTCCACTGAGTTATCCACAGCTTCTGTGGATTGTCCCGAGCGCTTGCTCTAGGACGGGCGTGCACGGTTTTTTCAGCTTTACCTGTACGAAAAAAAGAGTAGAGTGGCGCGCCTTCCGTTCTGCCCCACAGTGCTTTATGAAGTTTCGCTCAGTATCACCTTCTGTTACCGACACGCCCCAAACTGTTACCGCACCCAAGCGTTTTTCCTTGAAGGTCGCATTGTGGCTGCTCGACAGCCCGCGCCTGGGGCAGAGCACCAATATCAAGCATCTCGCCGGACGCTTGCTCAAGCAGCCCGCCCGCGAAGGCGTGGTGGCCGCTCAGAGCCGTCTTGGCCAACTGATGTGCCGCGAGTGCGGAAATGCCCGTGACCGGCGCATCGGCCACGATTTGTTGCGTTCGGCTGCTCGCGCCGGCGACCGTCGCGCCCAGCGCGAACTGGGCCAGGTCGAAGACTGAGCTGTCCTCCGGCCTTAGGCTTGGTTAACCTTGATCTTTTTCGGTGATGGCAGAAATGGCTATGGTGTTTGACTGGACCAGTATCGCCTTGGGTCTTGTGGGTGCAGCCGTGCCGCTACTGGCGCTGTGCTGGCAACTCCAGCGGCGTCTGACCGCACGCACCACCGGTTGGGAGCTGCTGGAAGAACGCCTGGCAACCGCGCAACTGGCCCAGGAAGGGCTCGCCGCGCAACTGGACGCCAGTCGCGATGAGATCAGTGACCTCAGCCAGGCCAATGCCGCCAAACAAGCCGACCTGGCGGCGCTGCGCCGTGAAGTCGAGTTGTTGCAGATCGACCGCGATAACGCCCGCGATGCCGCGCACGCCTGGAACCTCGACCGCAGCGCCAAGGAAACCGAACTGCGTCGCCTTGACGCCTTGGCCGCTGCCCTGAGCGCCGAATTGCGCGAGCAGCAAGAGAGTCATCAGCAACGACTCACCGACCTGCAAGGCTCACGGGACGAGCTGCGTGCGCAATTTGCCGAGCTGGCCGGCAAGATCTTCGACGAGCGTGAGCAACGCTTCGCCGAAACCAGTCAGGAGCGGCTGGGCCAACTTCTGGACCCGCTCAAGGAACGTATCCAGTCCTTCGAGAAGCGTGTCGAAGAAAGCTATCAGAACGAAGCCCGTGAGCGCTTTTCCCTCGCCAAAGAGCTTGAGCGCCTGCAGCAATTGAACCTGCGTCTGTCGGACGAAGCCACCAACCTGACTCGCGCCCTCAAGGGCCAGAAAACCCAGGGCAACTGGGGTGAGCTGATTCTTGAACGGGTGCTGGAGCACGCGGGCCTGGAGAAGGGCCGTGAGTACCAGACCCAGGTCAGCCTCAAAGGCCCGGATGGCGAGCGTTTCCAGCCCGACGTGCTGATCATGTTGCCGGGCGACAAGCAGGTGGTGGTCGACTCCAAGGTCAGCTTGACCGCCTATCAACAGTACGTTGCGGCGGATGACGAGGTGATTGGCCAGGCCGCCTTGAAGCAACACGTGCTGTCCCTGCGTAATCATGTCAAAGGCTTGGCCGGCAAGGACTACAAGCGCCTGGAGGGTTTGCACAGCCTGGATTTCGTCCTGCTGTTCGTACCGATCGAGGCTGCCTTTTCTGCGGCATTGCAGGCCGAGCCCAACCTGTTCCAGGAAGCCTTCGACCGCCATATTGTAATCGTCAGCCCCACGACCTTGCTCGCCACCCTGCGCGTGATCGACAGCCTGTGGAAGCAGGAGCGCCAGAGCCAGAACGCACGGGAAATTGCCGAGCGTGCCGGTTGGCTGTATGACAAGTTCGTGCTGTTTATCCAGGACTTGGACGAAGTGGGCAACCGGCTACAACAGCTGGACAAGGCCTACAGCGCGGCGCGCAACAAGCTGACGGATGGGCGTGGGAACCTGGTCAGCCGTACCGAGCAACTCAGGTTGCTCGGTGCCCGCGCCAGCAAGAGCTTGCCGGCGGATCTGCTGGAGCGGGCGATGACCGATTCGGATGGCGTGGCGCATCTCCCGGAATAAATACGGGGCTAAATTGTAGGAACGGGCTTGCTCGCGAAAGCATAGTGTCAGTCAACACATCTAAAACTGACACACCGCTTTCGCGAGCAAGCCCGCTCCCACAAATAGATCGAATACAACCCCGTTACAGGGGCAAATGTCTGCTCAATAGCGCCCGCAACGCCGCCGGCTTCACCGGCTTGGCCAAGTAATCCAACCCCGCCCCATGCACCTCGGCAACCATCTCCGGTCGTCCATCGGCACTGATCACTACGCCGGGAATCGGCTCGGCCAGTTGCGCACGCAGCCAGCCCATCAACTCGGTACCGGTTTCGCCGTGGTCCAGGTGGTAATCCACCAACGCCAGTTGCGGGCGGATGCCCTCGGCCAGCAATGCCGCGCATTCGGCCTGATTGGCGGCCGTCCAGACTTCACAGCCCCAGCGCGTGAGCAGGCTGCGCATGCCGATCAGGATGCTGTCTTCGTTATCCACACACAGCACGCGTGCGCCACTCAAGGGCAGGCCGGTTTCTGCGGGCGCCTTGGGTTGCACGCTGGTCTGGTTACGGGCCAGCGGTACGCACACGCTGAAGACGCTGCCTTTGCCCGGCCAGGAGCGCACGCTCAGGCGATGGCCCAGCACGCGGCACAGGCCGTCGGCAATCGCCAGGCCCAGCCCTAGGCCCTTTTCGGCACGGGTCTGGTGACTGTCCAGGCGCTTGAACTCTTCGAAGATCACCTTTTGTTTATCGGGCGCAATACCAGGCCCGCGATCCCAGACCTCCAGGCAGAGTTCGCCCTTGCGACGACGTACGCCCAGCAGCACCGGGCCGTCGGCATAACGGAAGGCATTGGTCAGAAAATTCTGCAAAATCCGCCGCAGCAGCTTGATGTCGCTGTCCACTCGCAAACGGCTGCCGCGCCAGCGGAAGCGCAAGTGTTGCTCTTGGGCCAGCGCCTTGAATTCTGCTCCCAGGGTGTCGAACAGCTCGTTGAGAACAAAGGGCTGGCGTTGTGGGTTGATCTTGCCGTTTTCCAGGCGCGAAATGTCCAGCAAATCGCTGATCAGGTCTTCGGCCGAGCGCAGTGAGCTATCCAGATGCTGCACCAACTGCCGTGCCTCGCCGGACAGGCCATCGGTCTGGTGGGAGAGGGCGGCGGAAAACAACCGCGCAGCGTTCAGCGGTTGCATCAGGTCATGGCTCACGGCCGCCAGGAACCGCGTCTTTGACTGGCTGGCGGATTCGGCCACGCCCTTGGCGTCGGTGAGGGCCACGTTCAGTTGCGACAGTTCATGGGTGCGCTCGGTCACCCGCTGCTCCAGGCCCTCATTGGCCTCGGTCAGCGCTTGTTCGGCTTCGCGGAACGCGGTGATGTCGGTGAAGCTCATGACAAACCCGCCGCCGGGCATCGGGTTGCCGATCAACTCGATCACCCGGCCATTGGGGAACAGGCGCTCGGAGGTGTGCGCACGCCCCTGGCGCATCCAGTGCAGGCGACGCGCCACGTGCACTTGCGCTTCACCGGGGCCACACAGGCCGCGCTCGGCGTTGTATCGAATGATGTCTGCAATGGGCCGGCCGACGCTGATCAAGCCGTCCGGGTAGTTGAACAGTTCCAGGTAGCGCCGGTTCCAGGCCACCAGCTTGAGCGACTGGTCCACCACGCTGATGCCCTGGGTGATGTTCTCAATGGCACCTTGCAACAGAGCGCGGTTGAACTGCAGCACTTCCGAGGCTTCGTCGGCGATACGGACCACGTCCTCCAGTTGCATTTCCCGCCCTTCAATCGCCGCTTTCACCACCGCCCGCGTCGATGAGGCTCCGAGTACGCCGGCCAGCAAGCGTTCGGTGTGGGCGATCCAATCGTTATCAGCATTCTGGTTGGGGTTGAAGCCTTTGCCCTGGCGATAGGCGAAGCGAATAAAACTCTGCTGGGCCCGTTCTTCCCCGACGAAGCGTGCCGCCAGGCTGAGCAGGTCGCTGATCTGCACCGACAGCATGGAGCGCGCACTCGCACGCTGGCTGATTTCCTGGCCGATAAAACGGCCTGCCTGCCAGTGCTCGGAAACCCGTGTGCGCGACAGCATCGACACCCACACGAAGAGGGTGAAGTTACCTGCCAGGGAGAACACGGTGCCCAGGGTCAGCGAGGTGACCGACAGCCCGAACGGGTGGGAGTGCATCCATGTCAGGCCGGGGAAAAGGTTGAGCGACCAGCCCAGACTTTTCGCCGTCACTGGCAAGACCAACGTGTAGAACCACAGGAAAGTACCGGCGGCCAAACCGGCAAACACCCCACGCCGGTTGGCCTGCTTCCAATAGAGGGCGCCGAGCATCGCCGGGGCCAGTTGGGTCACAGCGGCAAAGGCGATCTGGCCGATGGTCGCCAGGCTGGCGGTGGAGCCCAGCAAGCGGTAGCTCACGTACGCCAGCAGCAGGATGATCACAATGCTCACCCGGCGAACCGACAGCATCCAGTGACGGAAGACTTCGAATGGCCGCTCGGCGCTGGATCGGCGCAACAGCCAGGGCAGCAGCATGTCGTTGGAAACCATGGTCGACAAGGCGATGCTCGCTACGATGACCATGCCAGTGGCCGCCGATGCACCGCCAATGAATGCCAGCACGGCGAGGGCAGGATGGGCCTCGGCCATTGGCAGGCTGATCACATAGGAGTCCGGCAGCACCGAGCCGGGCAACAGCATCTTGCCGCCCAGGGCGATGGGCACCACGAACAGTGCCGCGAGGATCAAATAAGCCGGGAACACCCACTTGGCCAGACGCAAATCCTGGGGGTCGATGTTCTCCACCACCGTCACATGAAATTGTCGGGGCAGGCAGATGATCGCCATCATGGCGACGCCGGTCTGTACCACCATCGAAGGCCAGTTGATGGTCTCTTTCCAGTATTCCTCAAGGCGCGGGGCGAGCATGGCCTGGCTGAACAGATCGCCGAAACCGTCGTACAAGCCGTAGGTGACAAACGCACCGACGGCGAGAAAAGCGAACAGCTTGACCAGCGACTCAAAGGCAATCGCCAGCACCATGCCGCGGTGGTGTTCGGTGGCGTCGAGGTTGCGTGTACCGAACACGATGGTAAACAGCGCCAATACCAGCGACACAATCAAGGCCGTGTCCTGGGCGCGGGTGCCGGTGGTGTCGGGGCCGGCGCCGATCAGCAGGTTCACGCCCAGCACGATGCCTTTGAGCTGCAGCGCGATATAGGGCAGCACGCCGACCAGGCAGATCAACGCCACCACCACCGCCAGGGACTGGGATTTGCCGTAGCGGGCGGCGATAAAGTCGGCGATTGAGGTGATGTTTTCCTGCTTGCTGATCAGGATCATCTTTTGCAGCACCCAGGGTGCCAGCACCAGCAACAGCACAGGTCCCAGGTAGATCGGCAAGAATGCCCACAGCTGTTCGGCCGCTTGGCCTACGGCGCCGAAGAAGGTCCAACTGGTGCAGTACACCGCCAGCGACAGGCTATACACCCAGGCACGCACGCGCGGCGGCAGCGGCGCATGGCGGCGGTCACCGTAAAAGGCGATGGCAAACATAGTGGCCATATAGGCCAGGGCAACGGCGGCGATCAGCCCGCTGGACAGCGTCATGGTAACTCCGAGCATAAGAACACCCGGGCATTCCAGGCCCGGTTGGACAGTCTCGCATGATGCCTGGTGTTAGTCAGTGTCGACCAAGGTCGTGTGGGATCGAATGTCGCAGGCGGCGCTCAGCGTGGCGGCAGGGTTTTCTGGCGCAGGATGTAGATCGTCACCAGCACCGCACTGGTCAGCATAAAGCCCCGTGCCCATGGCAGTGGTACCAGGTAGCAGGAAATCGAAATGCTCAGCCACATCAAGCCGATGGCGTAGACCTTGCCTTTGAGCGGGATGCCATTGCCGTCCAGGTAATCGCGCACCCAGGGCCCCAGGCGCGGGTGTTCCACCAGCCAGTGGTAGAAGCGCGGGGAGCTGCGAGCGAAGCAGGCGGCGGCGAGTAGCAGGAAGGGTGTGGTCGGCAGTACCGGCAGGAAAATACCGATGACTCCCAGCGCTACGCTTAGCCAGCCGATGGCCAGCAGCGCATAGCGCAGGAGCAGTGGACGGTTGCCCATGGGTTCCACGGGCAAGCGACTCAGTGGTGACGTGGCTTGAGGATCGCCGGTTTTTCGTCAGGCGCGTTGCATAGCAGGTACAGCGCGGTCAGGGCTTCCGGGATCTGCACGATCATGTCGTCCATCAGGTTGGCGTCGGCGGCGATGTCGGAGAACTCTGCCTCCTCTTCGAACAGGCCCGAACCGACCATGATCGGCAGCAGCATTTCGCTGACTTCCTCTTCGGCGGTTTCGAACCAGGCGGCTTCGCGCAGGAATACGCCTTCCATGAAACCGATGCACCAGCCGCGCAGGTCGGAGTCATCCGGATCGTCGCCCAGGTCCAGCTCGCACGGCAACTCGAACTCTTCGTCGGAGGCCAGTTGGCGCGCGATGTGGGCCTTGAGGGCGATCAGGGTGGATTCGATTTCTTCGCGATGGGCGGCGTCGCTGTAATGAGGCTCTTCAGCGAACAGCGCGTCGATCCATTCACGGTCCGGGACGGGGTCGGAGCAGATCGACAGGGCGGTCAGGTAGCCGTGGGCGGCCACGTAGTCCAGCGCCTCGTCATGCAGCTCATCGGCGTCGAGGAAGGCTTGCAGGCGGGTTAGTTGCTCAGCGAAGGACATTGAAGGGCTACCTTGGGAATAAACGATGCTGAATTCTAGGCTTTCTTGAGCGCCCAGGCCAGCCGCACGGCATATTTGCCCGGTTTTAGCCTGGTGCGTCTATTCGTCAGTCGCGCCCTTTGGTGGATAACGCTCGGGTATACTGCCGCGTTTTGTGATGCCCCTGCAGGCCCAGCGCCAATCCGGGAAAACTTCGCTTACGGATTATTTTTCGTGAGCGCGGATATTTTCGGCCAGCCTGTATTGAGGGATTTCGGCACCATTTTGGAGTTTTACATGCTCGAGCAGGCTCAACGCGTCCTCAAGGACATCTTCGGCTACGACAGTTTTCGTGGCCGCCAGGGTGCGATCATTGAGCGCGTGGCCAGTGGCGGCGATGCCCTGGTGCTGATGCCTACCGGTGGCGGCAAGTCGCTGTGCTTCCAGGTGCCGGCGCTGTTGCGCAATGGCCTGGCCGTGGTGGTGTCGCCGCTGATTGCGTTGATGGACGACCAGGTCGCCACCCTTGAAGAACTCGGTGTCGCCGCCGCGTCGTTGAACTCCACCCTCAGCGCCGAGCAGCAGCGCGACCTGGCTGCACGCATCAAGCGTGGCGAGGTTAAAATGCTTTACCTGGCGCCGGAGCGCCTGGTGCAGCCACGCATGCTGGCCTTTTTGCAGAGCCTTGAGATCGCTCTGTTCGCCATCGACGAAGCCCACTGTGTGTCGCAATGGGGCCACGATTTCCGCCGCGAATACCTGCAGCTTGGCCAATTGGCAGAACTGTTTCCCGATGTGCCGCGTATCGCCCTGACCGCCACCGCCGACAAGCGCACCCGCGAAGAGATCGTCGAGCGCCTGCATTTGCAGAACGCCGAGCGCTTCCTGTCGAGTTTTGACCGGCCCAATATTTTCTACCGCATCGTGCCCAAGGAGCAGCCGCGCAAGCAGTTGCTGGCGTTCCTGTCCGAGCGGCGTAGTGACGCGGGCATTGTGTATTGCCTGTCGCGCAAGAAAGTCGACGAGGTCGCGGCGTTCCTCTGTGAACAAGGCTACCCGGCGCTGCCTTACCATGCCGGGCTGCCCAATGAAACGCGATCAGCGCACCAGAAACGCTTCCTGAACGAGGAAGGCCTGATCATGGTGGCGACCATTGCCTTTGGCATGGGCATCGACAAATCCAATGTGCGTTTCGTGGCGCACATGGATCTGCCCAAGTCCCTTGAGGCTTATTACCAGGAAACCGGGCGTGCCGGCCGCGATGGCCTGCCGGCGGATGCCTGGATGGTCTACGGCCTGCAAGACGTGGTGATGCTCAAGCAGATGCTGCAGAACTCCGAGGGCGACGAGCGCCACAAGCGCCTGGAGCAGCACAAGCTCGATGCCATGCTTTCGTTGTGCGAAGAGACCCGCTGCCGCCGCCAGACCCTGCTGGCGTATTTTGACGAAGACATGCCTGAGCCCTGCGGCCACTGCGATAACTGCATCGACGGCGTGCAAACCTGGGACGCCACCGAACCGGCGCGCCAGGCGTTGTCGACGATCTATCGCACCGGCCAGCGTTATGGCGTGGGCCATCTGGTGGATGTTCTGCTGGGCAAGGACAACGAAAAAATCCGCAGCTTCGGCCACGAAAAACTCTCGGTGTACGGTGTCGGTAAAGCTCGCGCCGAAGGTGAGTGGCGTTCGCTGTTTCGCCAGATGGTTGCCCGTGGGCTTGTCGACATCGATATCGAAGGCTACGGCGGGCTGCGGCTGAATGACAGTTGCCGGCCGTTGCTCAAGGGCGAAGTGAGCCTGGAACTGCGCCGTGACCTCAAGCCGCAGACCACCGCCAAAAGCAGCAGCACCAGCCAGGCCAGCCAACTGGTGCGGGGTGAAGAGCGCGAACAATGGGAAGCCTTGCGCACCCTGCGGCGCAAACTGGCGCAGGAGCACAGCGTGCCACCCTACGTTATCTTCCCCGACTCCACCCTGCTGGAGATGCTCCGCGAGCAGCCCACCACCATGGCCGAGATGGCCCGGGTCAGCGGTGTGGGCGCGCGTAAACTGGAGCGCTACGGCCAGGCCTTCCTGGAAGTGCTCGGCGGTCAGGCCGAAGCGCCGAAGGAAATCGCCGATATTCGCCACGAACTGATCAGCCTGGCCCGTGCCGGCATGACCCCGATCCAGATCGCAGGCCAACTGCAATGCTCGGAAAAAAACGTGTACACCTTGCTTGCCGAAGCCATCGGCAAGCAGCAATTGTCCCTGGAGCAGGCCCTTGATTTACCTGAGGATTTGCTCGGTGAAATCCAGGACGCCTTTCTCGATGGAGAAGGCGAATTGCCAGCTGTCACCGAAATTGCGCCGTTGTTTACCGGGCGTGTTCCGGAAGGCGTTTTGTACTGCGTGCGTGCCGCTTTGCAGTCTGAATTCGAAATTTAGTGTGCCAATTACGACAATGTAACGAATCAGTACATAGCGGGCCTTGCCTATGGGCAGGGCTCATGCTTAGCTGACTAATAATTAGCCATACTTTATTTTCAGTCTTAAACACGAGTTTTTTATGCCGTTAACCGATCAACACCGTTTTGGCATGCAGTTGGCGCAAATGTCGCGAGGTTGGCGCGCCGAACTGGACCGCCGCCTGGCGGGGCTGGGCTTGTCCCAGGCGCGCTGGTTGGTGCTGCTGCACCTGGCCCGTTTTGTCGAAGCACCCACCCAGCGTGAATTGGCCCAAAGTGTCGGCGTGGAAGGGCCCACCCTGGCTCGTCTGCTCGACAGCCTCGAGGGCCAGGGCCTGGTGCAACGCCAGGCCGTAGTGGAAGACCGTCGTGCCAAACGTATCCTGCTGTGCGACACCGCCCAACCGTTGATCGACCAGATCGAAACCATTGCCACGGCGTTGCGCCATGAATTGTTCGTGGGCGTAAATGAAGAAGACCTGCGGGTGTGCATGCGGGTGCATGAGCACATCCTGGCGAACCTGGAAAAGTCCTGATCTGCAAAATGTAGGAGCGAGCTTGCTCGCGAAAAACGCCAACGATAACGCGGGCTTCCTGAATAAACGCGGCGTCTGTGGGTTTTTCGCGAGCAAGCTCGCTCCTACAAAAGTCCTTGGCAATCCTTTCCTAGAACGTCTGGCCCAGGTTCAAGTACACCGCCTTCTGATTATCATCATTGAACCCATAGCTGAAATTCAGCGGCCCCAGTGGTGTATCAAACCCCAGGAAAATACTCGCGGCGTTGATATAGCCGCTGTCGAACTCGTTATCGTTGTTCCACGCCCGGCCCCGTTCCAGGGATGCACCCAGGTACAACGGGAAGTCCAGCGGCAGGTAAGAACGGGGGGTGAGCCTGCGGAAGTACACCGCGCGCATGAGGCTGATGTTCTGTCCCGAAATCGCATCCTGGCGGAAGCCCGACAATTGCCGTGCGCCCCCCAGCAGGAAGCTGGAAATCACCACATCCGAATTATCCAGTGTGCGACCGTAACGACCGCCCAGTATCAAGGTGTCCGGCCCGTGGCTCATGGCCTTGTCCAGCTTGAATTCCCACTGGCGGTAGCGCTGGTCGGAGCCCAGGCCGGGTTCGAACTCGCGAAAGGCCAGGCCGATGTCTTCGCCGCTGTGGGGGAAGTACACGTTGTCCAGGGAGTCGAAGGAATATTTGAGTTCATAGAAGCCTTCGCTGAAGCTCACGCTCGGCAGGTCGCGGTCGCCAATGCGCACGTCCGCCTTGCCCCAGGCTTCGCCCACGCCAAAGCGGATCTCGCCGCTGTTGCCGATCTGCCGGCCCACATTCAAACCAAAGCCATAGCGTTCCAGGCGGTATTCGGAGATGGGGTCGTTGTCCAGGATCAGCTCGACATTCTGTGCCTCGGCCCTGATATAGGGGGCCACAAAGTAGCGTGAGCCGGTGTCCATGGGCTGGTAGAACTCGCTGTAGAGCTCCTGCCGATCACCAATCTGCACCCGTGTGAGCCATTCCGCGCCGAGGCGGTTGATGCCGTTCACACGGTAACTGGCGCCGAGGTTGAAGGCGCTATCACCGCGCATGTCATCCGAGAGGTTCAAGCCCAGTCGCAGGTAGTCGGTGCCGCTGCGCTTGCCGCGTGCGCTGATCACCAGGGTGTTGTCCTGGCCCTTTTTCACTACGCGGTATTGCACCTGCTCGAAGTAATCCAGGCCGTACAGGGTGCCCATGTCCGATTGCAGGCGGCCCAGATTCAAAGGTTCTCCCAGGCCCTGGCGAATGTAGTAGCGGATAACGTCATCGCTGACCTTGGAGTCGTTCTCCACCTGGATCGCGGTGATCACCGGGGTGCGTTCGCCCGGCGTGCGCGCGGCTACCAGGTCGGCGTCGATGGGTTCGGCAGGGCGCAGGTGTGCCAGGCGTACGTCGAGGGCACGGGTGGCGCGGTAGCCAGCGTCGATCATGTCCTTGGCGCGGCCAAAGTCGGTGACGCCATAAGCGGCCAGCGGTGGTTGGATCAACACATCCTTGGGGTTCAGGGCCTTGAGCTGCTCTTCGGAGTTGCGCCGGGTCATCAGGGTGATGGACTGGTTGAGCACATCCACCACGGTTGCCAATTGCTTGCGCGAGCGTAGCGGGGTGCCGATGTCGACCACGATGGCGATATCGACGCCCATCTCCCGCGCCACATCCAACGGAATGTTGTCGGTCATGCCGCCATCTACCAGCAGGCGGCCATCCAGCTCCACCGGGGCGAACACCGCGGGGATCGACATGCTGGCGCGTATCACCTGGGGCAGGTGGCCTTTGCTGAACACCACTTTTTCGCCGGTGGTGATGTCGGTGGCCACGGCGCGGAATGGGATCGGCAGCTTGTCGAAATTACGTGTGTTGCTGCTGTGGGCGAACATGCTTTCCAACAGCAGTGCCAGGTTCTGGCCCTGGATCACGCCCAGCGGCAGGCCGAGGCTGCCATCGTCGCGGAAACTGAGTTTTTGTTTGACCAGGAAATCCCGGTCATCCTGTTTGCGCCGAAACGGTACGTCTTCACGTGGTGGCGCGTCGGACAGGGCCTGCTGCCAGTCGATACCCAGCGCCAACTTCTCCAGCTCGTCGATCTTGTAGCCTGACGCGTACAACCCGCCAATCACCGCGCCCATGCTGGTGCCGGCAATCGCATCGATATGAATACCTTGCTCTTCAAGCGCCTTGAGCACACCGATATGCGCCAGGCCACGGGCAGCCCCGCCGGACAGCACCAGACCGATTTTCGGGCGGGGGGCTTCTACCGCGTCGGCAAGTAGGGGGACAAGGCACAGGAACAGGCAAGACAGCAGGCGGCGCATCATCAATCTCGTGGCTGGGCGACAAAGGCCGCTATTATAGCCACCCGATTCGCTGAGCCTGTTACGCCAGGAGCCGCTTAATGATGTCTGCATGCAAACCCGAGATCGTTATCACCTATTGCACCCAGTGCCAGTGGTTGCTGCGCGCCGCGTGGCTGGCCCAGGAGCTACTCAGCACCTTTGCCGATGACTTGGGGCGCGTGGCACTGGAACCGGCCACCGGCGGGGCCTTTCGCATTACCTGCGATGGCGTGCAGATTTGGGAGCGCAAGGCCGATGGCGGTTTTCCCGAGGCCAAGGTGCTCAAGCAGCGAGTGCGCGACCAGATCGACCCCCAGCGCGACCTCGGGCATAACGACCGTACCGTCTGAAGTCAGGCCGGCGCCGGTTGCTTGGCCTGGCTGGCGCTGCCCATCAGGCCGGAGAGCACGATGGCGACGATGATCAAGGCGCCGCCCAGCAGCATGCGCAGGGTCGGGGTTTCGGCAAACAACAGCCAGGCCACGGTGATGCCGTAGACCGGTTCCATCGCAAACACCACCGAAGCGGTGCGCGCCTTGATTACGGCAAGGCTGGCGACAAACAGGCTGTGGGCGAGGCCGGTACAAAACACCCCCAGCAGCCCGATCCACAGCCAATCTATCCCTCGCACATCCGCCAACCCCGGCGCGGCCACGGGCAGCAGGCACGCGGCGACCACGACGTTCTGGCACAGCGCGGCCTGTACCGCTGGAATGCGCCCGGAACTGGCGCGATTGTTCAGCGACAACAACGAGAACAACAGGCCCGAGGCGATGCCCCACAGCAGGCCGCCCGTGGCTTCGCTGGCGAGATTGAAATCCGGGGTCACAAGCACCAGGCCAACGGTGACCAGCACCACCAGCAGCACTTCATTGGCCCGAATACGCTCGCGGAAAATCAGCCCCTCAAGGATCACCGTAAAGGCCGGAAAGGCGGTGAACCCCAAGGTCGCCACGGCCACGCCGGCGACTTTGACGGCGATAAAGAACGTCACCCAATGGGCAGCCAACAACACGCCGCTGACCAGCAGCCGGCGCCAGTCACGCATCTCCAGTTTTTTCCAGGGAGCGTTGCTGGCAAAGCGCGCAAATACCGCCAGCGCCAGCACGGCAAACGCCGCCCGGCCAAATACGATGATGGCGGGGGAGGCCGCCGCCAGCTTGCCGAACACGCCGGTGAGGCCAAACATCAATGCGCCGATATGCAGGGCGCCGAGGGCTGAGCGGGGAGTCATTGCGATCCTTGATCCAACAGGGGGTGACAGCCTCGCAGTCTAGAGGGTTGGCGGGTGGGCGTCTGTCGCGGGTGGGGTGATTTTTAGCGCAAGACTCTTGCTAGCCCGCTCGACGCAATGCACCGGGCGAGGCGCCAAACGCCCGAAGCATGGCGGCGCAAAATGCACTTTGCGAGGCGTAGCCGACGCGCTCGGCAATCTCGCCGATGGGTAGGGAGGTTTCGCGTAAAAGCCTGAGCGCCAAGTGCAAGCGGCGACTGCGTAGATAGTCCATCGGCGTTTGCCCGCACTCCGCCATGAACCGCGCATGCAGGCGCGGCACGGACAAATCGGCAATCCGCGCCAGGTCGGCCACCTGGAGCGGACGCGCCGCATGGCGCTCGATATGGCTATTGAACGCGGCATAAGGCAGACGCCGGCCAGGCAGCGGTTGAGCTTGAGGGTGGTTGAGGCTGGCCAGTAACAACACAGCGCCTTGCTGGACGATCAGCGGGTCGTGCACCGGGCTTTGTGCCAGCCACTGCACTAACTGGTGTTGCCGGGCATCCAGCGCCAGGCGCGCGGGTTGGTCGAGCAAGCGGCGGCTGGCATCGGCATGTTCGCCCAAGGATTGCACCACCCAGTGCTCGGTCGGCACATCCAGCACCAGGCAGCGGCTGCCATCGCGGCTGATGCAGGCGTGGTGGGCGGAGAAGGGCAGCACCATCACGCTGCTTTCGCGTACCTGGCTGCCACGGCCATCGACTTCCAGGTCCAGGTGCCCGGAAAGGCCGAACACCAACTGCGCATGGTCATGGCTGTGGGCAATGGGCGCTTCGAGGTAGTGGCGTAGCGTGAGGGTCGGGCTCATCGCGGTCTCCAGGGCGGCAAGCCGTCAGTCTACAACGCTTGGCGGGCCTCAGGCGCTGTCATCAGACTGACGCACGCTTGTCATGGGCTATTAATCGCCAAGGCGCAAGCTCGCCAAAACAGCGTCGAGGGATACCCATGACCCGTGCCGAGTTCACCAAGCCCAGCCGCAAGCAACGGGTGCGAACCCTGTGGATTTCCGACGTGCACCTGGGCACTCGGGATTGCCAGGCCGAACACCTGTCGCACTTTCTCAAGGGCTACCATGCCGACAAGGTCTACCTGGTCGGTGACATCATCGACGGTTGGAAACTGCGCGGCGGCATGTATTGGCCTCAAGCCCACACCAACGTGATCCGCCGCTTGCTGACCATGGCCAAGCGTGGCACCGAGGTGATCTATGTCACCGGCAACCATGACGAGTTCCTGCGTCGCTATTCCAAGCTGATCCTGGGCAATATCCAATTGGTCGATGAGGCTGTGCACGTCACCGCCGATGGCCGCCATTTGCTGGTGATTCATGGCGACCAGTTTGATGTGATCACGCGCTATCACCGCTGGCTCGCTTTCCTCGGCGACTCGGCCTACGAGTTCACCCTGACGCTGAACCGCTGGCTGAACCACTGGCGTGCGCGGTATGGCTACGGTTATTGGTCGCTGTCGGCGTACCTGAAACACAAGGTCAAGACGGCGGTGAGTTTTATCAGCGATTTCGAAGAGGCGATTGCCCACGAGGTGACCAAGCGGGAATTGCACGGGGTGGTGTGCGGGCATATTCACCATGCCGAGATTCGCAAGGTGGGCGAGGTGGATTACCTCAACTGCGGGGATTGGGTGGAGTCGTGCACGGCCTTGATCGAGCACTGGGATGGGCATATCGAGTTGTATCGGTTGGCGGATGCGCAGGCCAAAGAGGCACTGCTAAAGGCTGAAATGGTCGCTGGCTGAACCTGTGGCGAGGGAGCTTGCTCCCGTGACGGCCTGACAGCCGACGCTGATCTACCTGACACCCCACGATTCAAATGTGGGAGCGGGCTTGCCCGCGATGGCGGCGGGTCAGGCAATTAATCTGCAACTGAACCACCGCCATCGCAGGCAAGCCAGCTCCCACACGTAATCCTGTTTCTTCAGTTGGAAACGTCGGCGATGGCTTGAGCCAGCAACGTCAAGCGCGTCGCATCAACCCCAGCCACGTTAGCCCGCCCCGAACTGACCATATACACACTGTGCTTCTCGCGCAGTTGCTTGACCTGCTCGGCACTCAAGCCGGTATAGGAAAACATCCCACGTTGCGCGCCGATATGTGCGAATTTCTCGGCCAGGCCATGGGGCGCAAGCGCTTCCACCAATCCGGAGCGTAACTGAGCGATCCGCGAACGCATGGCCTCGACTTCCTCGCTCCACTGCTTTTTCAACTGTGCATCACCGAGGATGGTCGCCACCACGGCGGCACCGTGATCCGGCGGTGTCGACCACAGGTTGCGAGCGATATTCGCCAGTTGGCTACGCACATCGGTGAGCTTTTCAGCATCCGCCGCACAGACGATCAATGCACCCACGCGGTCGCGATACAGGCCGAAGTTCTTCGAGCAGGAGCTGGTGATCAGCACTTCCGGTAGCTCGGCGGCAAACAGGCGCACCGCCCAGGCGTCCTGCTCCAGGCCATCGCCAAAGCCCTGGTAGGCAAAGTCGATCAGTGGCAGCAACTGGCGTTCCCGCACGATCTGCAACACCTGGCGCCAGTCATCCTGGGACAGGTCAAAGCCGGTCGGGTTATGGCAGCACGCGTGCAGCAATACCACGTCGCCCTTGGGCACGCTGGACAGGGTTGCCAGCATCGCCGTCACATCCAGGCGGTTGTCGCTGCCCACGTAAGGGTAATGGCTGACCTTGAGCCCGGCCTTGGCAAAAATGGTTTCGTGGATCGGCCAGGTCGGGTTGCTCAGCCACACGCCACGGCCCGGCAGGCTGTGGGCGATAAAGTCGGCACTCAAGCGCAGGGCGCCGGTGCCGCCTGGGGTTTGTGTGGCGCCAGCGCGGCGGTCACGCAGCAAGGCCGAGTCGGCGCCTAGCACCAGTTGGCTGATCAGGCTGCCGAAGGCTGCATCGCCATGGCCACCGATATAGGTCTTGGTCACTTGCGTGTCGACCACGCGCTGTTCCGCCAGTTTCACCGAGTGAGGAATCGGCGTGAGGCCTTGGTCGTCCTTATAGACCCCTACGCCCAGGTCGAACTTGTTCGGGTTGGCATCCTGGGTATACAGGTCCATCAGCCCTAGGATCGGGTCGCCGGGCACGCGGTCGATGGCATCGAAATGCATTACTTGCGGCCCTCGGCGGTCTTGGCCACTTCGTCGGTGCGCGCGGCCATGATGAAGTCGTTGCGGTGCAGGCCCTTGATGGAGTGGCTCCACCAGGTCACGGTGACTTTGCCCCACTCGGTGAGCAGGCCTGGGTGATGGCCTTCGGCTTCGGAGATTTCACCCATGGCGTTGGTGAAGGCCAGGGCGAATTTGAAGTTCTTGAACAGGAAAACCTTTTCCAGCTGCATCACGCCGTCGCGCACTTCGATGTTCCAGTCAGGGATCTGCTTGATCAGCACCGGCAGTTCTTCATCGCTGACTTGCGGGGCATCGGCGCGGCAGGCTTCGCAGTGGGCTTGGTTCAAGGTGGTCATGGAAGGTGTCCTGAATTCGAATGATTGAAGGTCAGTGGCGTTACCCTAAAGCAACGCGGGGCCAGGGAACAGACTCACCTGGCCTTAAAACGCAAGGTTCACGCGGCTTTGGGCTTGGGTGGGAATTTCGGTGCGTGCAGACCCAACTGCATACCGCGCTCCACCATGCCCATGATGTCCTCCTGCGCCACGTCGAACAGCCGCTTGAGTTCGGGCAAGACGAAGTACAACGGCTGCAGGATGTCGATGCGATAGGGGGTGCGCATCGCTTCCAACGGATCAAAGGCCTGGTGCTCAGGCTCGTCCGACAGGCAATACACACTTTCTTTAGGCGACGACAGAATGCCGCCACCGTAGATACGCCGGCCCTGGGGCGTGTCCACCAGGCCGAACTCGATAGTCATCCAGTACAGGCGCGCCAGGTACACCCGTTGCTCCTTGGTGGCCGCCAGGCCGAGCTTGCCGTAGGTGTGGGTGAATTCAGCGAACCAGGGGTTGGTCAGGAGCGGGCAGTGGCCAAAGATCTCGTGAAAAATATCCGGCTCTTGCAGGTAGTCCAATTCTTCACGGGTGCGAATAAAAGTCGCCACCGGAAACTGCTTGCTGGCCAGTAATTCAAAAAAGGTCTGGAAGGGGATCAGCGCCGGCACGCGGGCGACTTGCCAGCCGGTGGTGTCGGCCAGCACCTTGTTGATTTCGCCCAACTGGGGAATGCGGTCCAGAGGCAGGCCGAGCTTGTCGATACCGTCCAGGTATTCCTGGCAGGCGCGGCCCTCGATCACTTTCAATTGGCGAGTGATCAGGGTGTTCCACACCGCATGTTCTTCTGGCGGGTAGTGGATAAAACCTTGCGCATCGGGCTCGCGGGCCACGTAGTGCGTCTGCTTCATACGGCTCTCCTGTTAGGCATTCGTTCTTGTTATGTCCTGGGATGCTCCTATTGATAACCGGATAGGCGCCGGATTCCATCAGCCTTAACGGACTTGTGTAGGAAAAATTACCGATTATCGTAAAGTATTCGTTACGACAGGCCCGCTCGTCGCAGCTATGGGCTGGGAAAAGCCACCGCGCTGTCACATAATCTTGACGACTATCTGCGCCCAGCGACAAAAAGCCGCGGCGCCTACTCCCTTTTCGAGTCTTTCCATGCGTATCAAAGTGCACTGCCAAAACCGCATCGGCATCCTGCGGGACATCCTCAACCTGCTGGTGGAGTACGGCGTCAACGTCGCCAAGGGCGAAGTCGGCGGCGAGCACGGCAATGCCATCTACCTGTTCTGCCCCAACCTGGTGAACATGCAGTTCCAGGCGTTGCGCCCGCAGTTCGAGGCGATTGCCGGAGTGTTCGGGGTCAAGCGGGTAGGGCTGATGCCCAGCGAGCGGCGGCATATGGAACTCAACGCATTGCTCGGCGCCCTGGAATTCCCGGTGCTGTCCATTGATATGGGCGGCTCCATCGTGGCCGCCAACCGTGCGGCGGCGCAGTTGCTTGGCGTACGGGTAGATGAAGTGCCGGGGATTCCCCTGTCGCGTTACGCCGAGGATTTCGACCTGCCGGAACTGGTGCGCGCCAGCAAATCGCGAATCAATGGCATGCGGGTCAAGGTCAAGGGTGACGTATTTCTGGCGGACATCGCGCCCCTGCAATCCTCCGAGCACGATGACAGTGAAGCCATGGCCGGCGCCGTGCTCACCCTGCACCGTGCCGACCGTGTCGGTGAGCGTATCTATAACGTGCGCAAGCAAGAGCTGCGCGGTTTCGACAGCATCTTCCAGAGCTCTAAGGTCATGGCCGCAGTGGTACGTGAAGCGCGACGCATGGCGCCGCTGGATGCGCCGCTATTAATAGAAGGCGAAACCGGCACCGGCAAGGAGCTGTTGGCCCGGGCCTGCCACTTGGCCAGCCCGCGCGGGCAGTCGCCGTTGATGGCGCTCAACTGCGCGGGGTTGCCCGAGTCGATGGCCGAGACCGAACTGTTTGGTTATGGCCCCGGCGCATTTGAAGGGGCGCGGGCGGAAGGTAAGTTGGGCCTGCTTGAGCTGACGGCGGGCGGTACCTTGTTTCTCGATGGCGTGGGAGAAATGAGCGCGCGCTTGCAGGTCAAGCTGCTGCGCTTTCTGCAGGACGGTTGTTTTCGCCGGGTGGGCAGCGACGAGGAGGTGTACCTGGACGTGCGGGTGATCTGCGCGACCCAGGTAGATTTGTCGGAACTCTGCGCCCGGGGTGAGTTTCGTCAGGACCTTTATCACCGGCTGAATGTGCTGTCGTTGCATATCCCGCCGTTGCGCGAATGCCTGGATGGCCTCGCACCGTTGGTCGAGCACTTTCTCGACCAGGCCAGTCGGCAAATCGGTTGCCCACTGCCCAAGCTGGCACCTGCGGCCAGGGACAAGCTCAGCCATTACCACTGGCCGGGCAATGTGCGGCAGCTGGAAAACGTGCTGTTCCAGGCGGTGTCGTTGTGCGAAGGCGGCACGGTCAAGGTTGAGCATATTCGCTTGCCCGATTATGGCGTGCGTCAGCCGCTGGGTGATTTTTCCCTGGAGGGGAGCCTGGAGGATATCGTCGGGCGCTTTGAAAAGGCGGTGTTGGAAAGCCTGTACGCCGAACACCCGAGCAGTCGCCAGTTGGGCAAGCGCCTGGGGGTGTCACACACCACCATTGCCAACAAACTGCGTGATTACGAAGTGCTCAAGGCCGATCGCAGTTAAAACGGTGGGAGCTGGCTTGCCTGCGAAGGCGGCGTGTCAGTCAATGAGTCTGTCACTGAACCACCGCTATCGCAGGCAAGCCAGCTCCCACATTGATTGGGTAGTGCCCACGGCATCAGCGCCCGGCATCAATCCCCTGTGGGAGCGGGCTTGCCCGCGATGGCGGCATGTCAGTCAATGAGTCTGTCACTGAACCACCGCTATCGCAGGCAAGCCGGCTTTGATCTGTACCGGATTTAAGGCCGGTGTTTGCCGCAGGCGGCAGTAGTCCGCCGTTTTTTCGACTGTTTCTCCCCTACCAATTTCACACGCCTCCACGAAACCCCCGCCGCGCCTGGGTTTGCGCCTCTTTTAAAAAGTTGGTTCGCAAATTGCTTAAGCCTCCTCAGTACAGCGGTGGGCGGCAAGCGTCCGTCAGAAAGAGGATAGAGCGTGGACAAGTACCTTTATGTGGCAATGACCGGCGCCAGCCAGAATGCACTGGCGCAGAAGGCCCATGCCAACAATCTGGCGAACATTTCCACCAACGGTTTCCAGCGCGACCTGGAGCAGGCGCGTTCGATGCCGGTGTTCGGTGACAGCTTTCCGGCGCGGGCGTTTGCCATGACCGAACGTCCGGCTACCGACTTTTCACCGGGCGCGATGATCGAGACCGGTCGCGACCTGGACGTAGCCGTCAGCGGCGACGGCTGGATGGCTGTGCAGACCCCCGATGGCGGCGAAGCCTACGTGCGCAGCGCCAGCATGAACGTGGATGCCCTGGGTGTGCTGCGTGCCGGCAACGGTATGCCGATCATGGGCAACGGTGGCCCGATCGCCGTGCCGCCCCAGCAGAAAATCGAAGTCGGTTCGGACGGCACCATCAGCATCCGTGCCATGGGCGAAGGTCCGCGGGTGATGGCGGAAGTGGACCGTATCAAGATGGTCCAGCCTGACCTCAAGAACATGACCAAGGGCCTGGACGGCACCATCCACACCAAGGATGGCCAACCGGCCCAGGCCGACGCGAACGTGCGGCTGACCTCGGGTTTCCTGCAGGCGAGCAACGTCAATGCCGTGGAAGAAATGACCGCAGTGCTGGCGCTGGCCAAGCAGTTCGAGCTGCACATCAAGATGATGAACAGCGCAAAAGAAGACGACCAGGCCATGACGCGCGTCATGCAGGTGAGCTGATCCAAGCCCATTAACTAATTTGCAATGCAGCGCCAACCATCCGGCGCACGAAGGAGAACAGCATGCTTCCGGCTCTATGGGTTGCCAAGACAGGCCTGTCCGCCCAGGACACCAACCTGACGACCATTTCCAACAACCTGGCAAACGTGTCGACCACGGGCTTCAAACGTGATCGCGCCGAGTTCCAGGACTTGCTCTATCAGATCAAGAAGCAACCGGGCGCCCAATCGACCCAGGACAGCGAATTGCCGTCGGGCCTGCAACTGGGTACCGGTGTGCAGATCGTCGGCACCCAGAAAAACTTCAGCGCCGGCAACCTGCAGCAAACCGGCCAGCCCCTGGACATGGCGATCAACGGCCGGGGCTTTTTTCAAGTGCTGCAACCGGATGGCACCACTTCTTACACCCGTGACGGCACCTTCCACCTGGACTCCAACGGCCAGATCGTGACCGCCAACGGTTTCGCCCTGGAGCCCGCTGTCGTGGTGCCGCCCGACGCCAAGACCTTCACCGTCGGCAACGACGGCACCGTGTCCATCACCGTCGCTGGCAACCCAGCGTCCCAGGTGATCGGCAACCTGCAAACCGCCGACTTCATCAACCCGGCCGGCCTGCAGGCCATGGGCAACAACCTGTTCCTGGAAACCGCCTCCAGTGGCGCGCCGCAAATCGGCACCCCTGGCTTGAACGGCTTCGGCACCACGCTGCAAAGCACCCTGGAAACCTCCAACGTCAGCACCGTTGAGGAGATGGTCAACATGATCACCACCCAGCGCGCCTACGAGATGAACTCCAAGGTGATTTCCACCGCCGACCAGATGCTTTCGTTCGTTACGCAGAATCTGTAATCAAGTCTATGGGGCGCCCTTGAGGGGGCCTGCAACACCGTGAGGTTAGGGTCATGAATCGCTATGTTTGTGTGTTGGCATTGAGTGGGATCGCCGTGCTTGCGGGCTGTGTCGCCCCCACGCCAAAGCCCAATGACCCGTACTACGCGCCGGTGTTGCCACGCACACCGCTGCCTGCGGCGGCCAACAATGGCTCGATCTACCAGGCCGGTTTCGAGCAGAACCTGTACAGCGACCGCAAGGCGTTCCGGGTCGGTGACATCATCACCATCACCCTGAACGAGAAGACCCAGGCCAGCAAGAACGCCAACTCGCAGATCGGCAAGAACAGCAAGACCAGCATCGGCCTGACCTCGCTGTTTGGCGGCGGCCTGAACACCAACAACCCGCTGGGCGGTGGTGACCTGAGCCTGGACGCCGGCTACAGCGGCGACCGCGCCACCAACGGCAAGAGCGCGGCCGGGCAGGGCAACAGCCTGACCGGTTCGATCACCGTGACCGTCGCCGATGTATTGCCCAACGGCATCATTGCCGTGCGCGGTGAAAAGTGGATGACCCTCAACACCGGCGACGAGCTGGTGCGCATCGCCGGCATGGTCCGCGCCGATGACATCTCCACCGACAACACCGTGCCGTCGACGCGCATTGCCGATGCACGCATTACCTACTCGGGCACCGGTTCGTTTGCCGATGCGAGCCAGCCGGGCTGGTTCGACCGCTTCTTCCTCAGCCCGCTGTTCCCTTTCTAGGTGGCCATTTTGAAGTTCAAACAGCTGATGGCGATGGCGCTTTTGCTGGCCTTGAGTGCTGTGGCCCAGGCCGAGCGCCTGAAGGACATCGCCAGTATTTCCGGCGTGCGCTCCAACCAGTTGATCGGCTATGGCCTGGTCGTGGGGCTCAACGGCACGGGTGACCAGACCACCCAGACGCCGTTCACCCTGCAAACCTTCAATAACATGCTCTCCCAGTTCGGCATCAAGGTACCGCCAGGCTCGGGCAACGTGCAGTTGAAGAACGTCGCGGCGGTGTCGATCAGCGCCGATCTGCCCGCGTTCGCCAAGCCGGGGCAGGTGGTGGATATCACCGTGTCGTCCATGGGTAACTCCAAGAGCCTGCGCGGCGGCACCTTGCTGATGACGCCGCTCAAAGGTATCGACGGCAACGTCTACGCCATCGCCCAGGGCAACCTGGTGGTCGGCGGTTTTGACGCCGAAGGCCGCGACGGTTCGAAGATCACCGTCAACGTGCCGTCGGCCGGGCGTATCCCCGGTGGCGCCACGGTTGAACGCACCGTGCCGAGTGGTTTCAACCAGGGCAACAGCCTGACCTTGAACCTCAACCGCTCCGACTTCACCACCGCCAAGCGCGTGGTCGACAAGATCAACGACATGCTCGGCCCTGGCGTGGCCCAGGCCATCGACGGCGGCTCGGTTCGCGTCACTGCGCCTTTGGACCCAAGCCAGCGCGTGGACTACCTATCGATCCTGGAAAACCTTGAAGTGGACCCAGGCCAGGCCGTAGCGAAAGTCATCATCAACTCGCGCACCGGCACCATCGTGATCGGGCAGAACGTCAAGGTCTCGCCAGCGGCGGTAACCCACGGCAGCCTGACGGTGACCATCACCGAAGACCCGATCGTCAGCCAGCCTGGGCCGTTGTCCGGTGGCCAGACTGCCGTGGTGCCGCGTTCGCGCGTCAATGCCCAGCAAGAAGCCAAGCCGATGTTCAAGTTCGGCCCCGGCACCACCCTGGACGAGATTGTCCGTGCGGTGAACCAGGTGGGCGCTGCGCCCGGCGACTTGATGGCGATCCTCGAAGCTTTGAAGCAGGCCGGCGCGTTGCAAGCCGACCTGATCGTGATCTGAGGCCATGGCCATGGATATGCGCAAGAGCGGTATCAGCAGCACGGCGGACTCGGGGTCTTACTCCGACCTGAACCGGCTTAACCAGCTCAAGGTGGGCGACGACAAAAACAGCGAAGGCAACCTGCGCAAAGTGGCGCAGGAATTCGAGTCGCTGTTTTTGAACGAGATGCTCAAGTCCATGCGTTCGGCCACCGAGGCCCTGGGCAAGGACAACCCGCTGAACACCCCGGCCGCCAAGCAGTACCAGGAAATGTACGACCAGCAACTGGCGGTGTCGATGTCCCGCGAAGGTGGCGGTATCGGCCTGGCCGATGTGCTGATGCGCCAGATGCAGAAGAACAAGCCGGTGGAGGCCCAGGCCGCCACCTTGCAAGGCCCGGCGGCGGATGCGCCGGTGAAGAAAGTCGATGTGCCGACCGAGATTGCCGCCGGTACCCAGGCCGAAGGCCCGTTGGGCCGCTCCAATGGCCAGCGGCCTTTGTGGGCGTATCGCGTGGCCGTGCCTGAGGGCGCCAGCACCCATGCCAACGACATGGAACTGATGAACCAGCGTCGTATCGCCTTGCCCAGCAAGCTGGCCGACCGCCTGCTGGCGGGCATCGTACCGAACGCTCCGGTCGAAGCCAAAGCCGCGCCCCTGCGTAACAGCGCTGCCGACGACACGGTCATCAACAGCAGCTCGCGTAGCTTTGCCGTGCCGAGCGGGCGCATGCAGGTGTACGGCCGCGCCATTGCCCAGCCACCGCTGGCGCCGGCCAAGAAAGCCTTCAGCTCCCAGGATGAATTTGTCGCCACCATGTTGCCGATGGCCAAGGCCGCTGCCGCACGGATTGGTATCGACCCCAAGTACCTGGTGGCCCAGGCGGCACTGGAAACCGGTTGGGGCAAATCAGTCATGCGCGCCGAGGACGGCAGCAGCAGCCACAACCTGTTTGGCATCAAGGCCGGGCAGAGCTGGCAGGGCGGTCAGGCCCGGGCGATCACCAGCGAGTTTCGCGATGGGGCGATGGTCAAGGAAACGGCGCAATTCCGTTCCTACAGCTCCTACCAGGACAGCTTCCACGACCTCGTGACCCTGCTGCAAAGCCATGATCGCTATAAAGAAGTTGTGAAATCAGCCGACAACCCGGAACAGTTTGTACGCGAGTTGCAAAAAGCCGGTTATGCAACCGACCCGGATTACGCCAGCAAGATTTCGCAGATCGCAAAAAACATGAACAGTTACCAGAACTACGCTGCCGCTGGCGCAACCACACATTTATAAGGTCTGAACCATGAGTTTGCTCAGTATCGGGATGTCAGGGCTCAATGCCGCTCAAGGATCGTTGTCGGTCTTGAGTAATAACATCGCCAACGCCAACACCTCGGGTTATTCGCGCCAGCAGACCACGCAGAATGCGAGTGCCAACAACCCGTACGGCGGTGTGTACATTGGCAGCGGCACCACGCTGGCGGATGTGCGTCGGGTTTATAACGAGTTCCTGGATGCGGCCTACCAGAACAGCACGGCGCTCAATAACGATGCCAAGGCTTATTCCAGCCAGGCCAGCGCCATCGACAAGACCTTGTCGGACAAGACAACCGGCATGTCTTCGGTGCTCAGCGCGTTTTTTGCCGCTGTGCAGACCTCCGCGGCCAACCCCAGCGACGTGTCTGCCCGCCAAGTGTTGCTGACCAGCGCCCAGACCCTGAGTAACCGCTTCAACGCCATCTCCAGCCAATTGACTCAACAGAAAGAGTCGATCAATGGCCAGTTGAGCACCATGAGTGACCAGGTCAACCAGTTGACCTCCTCGATTGCTTCGCTCAACAAGCAGATCACCCAGGCCCAGGGCTCAAGCAACAGCGCCCCGGCCAACCTGCTGGATGCCCGTAACGAGGCGGTGCGCTCGCTCAATGAACTGGTGGGTGTGACCACCAGTGAACAGAATGGTGTGTTCAGCGTCAGCACCGGCACGGGCCAATCCCTGGTATTGGGCGACCGGTCCAACACCCTCTCGGCAGTGCCGAGCGCTAGCGACCCAAGCCAGTACACCATTGCGCTCAATGCTGGCGGCGGTACGGCGATCGACCTGGGCAACGTGCTCAGTGGGGGCAGCATCGGCGGCCTGTTGCGTTATCGCAGTGATGCCCTGATGCCAGCCATCAATGACCTGGGGCGTATTGCCCTGGCGACAGCCGATACCATCAACAGCCAACTGGGGCAGGGCCTGGACTTGAACGGTGACTTCGGCTCATCGCTGTTCAAGGACATCAACAGCGCGGCGGCCATTGCCCAGCGCAGTCAGGGCGCGCTGGGCAACAGCACGGGCTCCGGCAATTTGAATGTGACCATTGCGGACACCAGCAAGCTGTCGACCTACGACTACAAAGTGACCTTTACCAGCGGCAACAACTACACGGTGGTGCGTTCCGACGGCAAGGCCATGGGCGCGTTCGACACCAATACCGCGCCGCCGCCGGTGATCGATGGGTTCACCCTGGCGCTGGATGGCAAGGGGCCGATGGCGGCGGGCGATAGTTTCAAAGTCAGCCCTACCGCCAGCGGTGCGACCAACATCGGCACGACTTTGACGGACGCCAATAAAATCGCGTTCGCCGGGCCATTGCTGGGCGAGGGCAGCAAGACCAACCAGGGTACCGGCACCTTTACACCGCCGACCCTGACCCTGCCTATCGATATTCATGGTGGCGCCGATACCGCGCAACTGCGTACCGGCATTGAGCACTCGATGCCTGTGAAGATGGTATTCGGCAAGCCGGCCGCCGACGGCACCCAGGGCTACACGCTCAACGATGCCCAGGGCAACCCGATTGGCACCGGCACCATCGTGCCGGGCCAAGGTAACAAAATCACGGTCGATGTACCGATGCGGGATGCCAACGGCACGCTGCTGGTGCCGGCCAAAAGTTTCAAGTTCGATACCTCGGTCGCCGGGTCGCCCGCCGCTGGCGACAGCACTACGTTTTCCTTCAACGCCTCGGGCAAGTCGGATAACCGTAACGCCCAGGCGTTGCTCGACCTGCAAACCAAAGCTACCGTCGGCCTGTCCGATGGCAGTGGCGGCGGAGTGAGCCTGGTGGCGGCCAACAGTCGCCTGGTGTCTACCGTCGGGGCCAAGGCCGCGTCGGCCAATACCGACACCACGGCCACGGGCGCCTTGCTCAAGGCCAACCAGGATGCGCGCAACTCCGTGTCCCAGGTCAACCTCGATGAAGAGGCGGGCGACATGATCAAATTCCAGCAGTACTACACCGCCTCGTCGCAGATCATCAAGGCTGCGCAAGAAACCTTCAGCACGCTGATCAATAGTCTTTAAGGGAGTCTGGGACGATGCGTATTTCCACTGCACAGTATTTTGAAACCAGTGCCGCCAAGTACACGGACAACTATTCCAGCGTGGTGAAGGCCCAGGAGCAGGCCAGTTCCGGTGTGCGCGTGCAGACCGCAGCGGATGACCCGGTGGCGGCGGCGAGGTTGTTGTTGCTGCAACAGCAGAAGGACATGCTCGGGCAGTTCAACGGCAATATCACCAGTTTGAAGAACTCGTTGACCAACGAGGAAAGCGTATTGGGTGCAATCAACGAGGCACTGCAGGCGGCCAGTACCTTGGCCATTGAAGCGGGCGGTTCGCGCAGCGATGCCGACCGCAAGTCGATTGCCGGCCAGATCGGTGCGCTTGAAGACCAGGTGCTGGGCTTGCTTAACAGCAAGGATTCCTCGGGCAACTATCTGTTTTCCGGCTCCAAGACCTCGACGCCGCCCTATAGCCGTAACAGCGACGGCACCTACACCTATCAGGGTGATGAAACGCCGCTGAGCCTGCAGGTTTCCGATTCCCTGAGAGTCAGTGCCGGTGACACCGGCAAGAGCATCATGGACGGTGCCGTTAACTCGGGCCGCACTCAGGCGACCTGGATCGCACCTGCAATCGTGCCGCCGGCGACGGCGCCAGTGCCCAATGATCATAAAGTCTCAGTGTCGGCCGGCCTGGTGACTTCAGGCTCGGATTACACGAATAAATTCGCCGATGGCGAGCCTTACAAGCTGACCTTTACCAGCAGCACTCAGTACAAGGTCTCCGACAAGAACGGCAACGACATCACGTCGGAAATCCCTGGCAACGGCACCTTTGATTCCACCAAGGAAGGCGGCTCCACCGTGAGCCTGCGCGGCGTGAATTTTGATATTGCGGTGGATCTCAAGGATATGGCGACGGGGCCGGACGCCGATGCGCTGGTCAAGGACCGTTCGTTCAGCCTGGCTGCCAAGCCCGACACCTTCAGTGTTTCGCGCACGCCCAGTAATGCCTCCACTGCGCAGCTGACGAATGCGCAGGTGAGCAACCCGGCCACCTATGCCAGTACGTTCCCGGCTAACAGCGGGGCGGTGATCAAGTTCACCAGTGGCACGGCGTATGAAGTCTATGCCCAGCCCTACAGTGCCGACAGCAAAGCGATCGCAACCGGCGACACCGGTGGCGGTACGACCGTGACGGCAGCAGGCGTGACCTTTGATGTCAGCGGCACACCGCAAGCCGGCGATCAGTTTGCGGTCGCTGCCAGCACTGCCAAGACCCAGAATGCGCTGGATACCCTGAGCCAACTGCGCAAGGCGCTGGAGCAACCGGCCGACGGCAACCCGGCTGCGATGGTCAAGCTCAAGGATGCGCTCGACGCTTCCATCAGTAATTTTGCCAATTCACGGGCCCAGGTCGACAACGTGCGCGGTTCCATCGGGGCCCGCGAAGCTGCACTGGATATCCAGTCGGCGGAAAACATCAGTATCGGCACTGCAAACAAAAGCACCATGAGCGATCTGGCGAACATTGACATGGGCGAAGCGGCGATCAACCTCACGTTGCAGCAAACCATGTTGCAGGCCTCGCAACTGGCGTTCGTTAAAATCTCCCAACTGAACCTGTTCAGTCGCATGTAATCGTCGCAATGAACAACGGCCTCCCCTGGCGACAGGGGAGGCCGTTGTCGTTTCTGGCCTGGAAATGTTGCCGGTTTTTGCACAAAGCGCGCAAAATTGAGTGACCTGTGAGTCATAAAGCGCATCTTCACTGTATCGTGTGAAAAGGATAAGTCGTCACAGGGCCTTTATCGGGCGGCTTTCAGCGAGATTTTCATGGGGTTATCCCCTTTATTGTCAGCACTCCCGGCGTAGTCCGAGGGGTGTTCTCCAGCTATTTAGTATTGGGAAGCCACAATGATTGGCATAAAAAGCATCGCCAGTTACGTGCCGGCAGACGGGATCGATAACTACGCCCAGGGTGCCAAATTCGCCAAGGATGAAGAGTTCATCATCGGCAAGATCGGTTCGGCGTTCCTGCCGCGCAAGGAAGCTGCACAGGAGACTTCCGACCTGTGCGTCGAAGCAGTCAATGCATTGTTTGCCAACAACCCGGATTTGAAGCGCGAGTCCATCGACGCGCTGATCGTCGTCACCCAGAACGGCGATGAAGAGGGCTTGCCCCACACCGCCGCCATCGTCCAGGACAAATTGGGCCTGCCGACTCACGTTGCCGCTTTCGATATTTCCCTGGGCTGCTCCGGCTACGTGTACGGCATCTACGCGATGAAAGGCTTCATGGAAGCCGCCGGCCTGAAAAACGGCCTGCTGATCACCGCCGACCCGTATTCCAAGATCGTCGACCCGGAAGACCGCAACACCACCATGCTGTTCGGTGATGCCGCCACCGCCACCTGGATGGGCGAGGACGCGCCGTGGTTGCTGGGCAAATCCAAGTTCGGTACCGACGGTTCCGGCGCGCCGCACTTGAAGGTCAGCGATGGTGTGTTCTTCATGAACGGCCGCCAGGTGTTCAACTTCGCCTTGCTCAAGGTGCCGGCACACTTGCACGAGCTGCTCAATGAGTCGGACCTCAAGGCAGATGACATTGATGCGTTCTGCATTCACCAGGGCAGCGCGGCCATCGTCGACGCCGTGGCGCGTCGCTTTGAAGAAGCGCCGGTGGACAAGTTCATCAAGGACATGGTCGAGACCGGCAATACTGTGTCATCGAGCATTCCGTTGCTGCTGGAAAAGCACGTGATGGACGCCGCCTGGAAGCGCGTGGCAATCAGCGGTTTTGGTGTGGGGCTGTCGTGGGGCTCGGCGATTCTCTATCGTCCGTGATGCTTTAGCGGCTTCATGAAAAACGCCGATGATCGAATGATCATCGGCGTTTTTTATTGGCGCCAGAAAAGCCAATGAAACCGAGGTTTTATGCCTGCGTAAGCCGTTGAAATACAAGGGCTGGCACAGGGCTAGTAAAAAAAATCAAAAAAACCCTCAAGCAACCGGCTACCACGACGATAACTATTACGTAGGTTCTCAGGCCACACCCGGCGGTTGCCAGGGCCGGAAGCCGCAGTATCCATCCAACGAGGATTTCGTCATGGCTTTAACAGTAAACACCAACATTGCTTCCATCACGACTCAGGGCAACCTGAACAAAGCTGGCGGCGCCCTGGCCACTTCCATGCAGCGCCTGTCTTCCGGCCTGCGTATCAACAGCGCTAAAGACGACGCTGCCGGCCTGCAGATCGCTAACCGCCTGACCAGCCAAATCAACGGCCTGGGCCAAGCTGTAAAAAACGTGAACGACGGCATCTCCATCGCTCAGACCGCTGAAGGCGCGATGCAGGCTTCGACCGACATCCTGCAAAAAATGCGTACCCTGGCCCTGTCCTCGGCTACCGGCTCCCTGAGCGCCGACGACCGTAAGTCGAACAACGACGAATACCAGGCCCTGACTTCGGAACTGACCCGTATCTCGCAAACCACTACTTTCGGTGGCCAGAAGCTGCTGGACGGTTCGTACGGTACCAAGGCTATCCAGGTTGGCGCCAACGCCAACGAAACTATCAACCTGAGCCTGGAAAACGTTGCGGCTAACAACATTGGTTCGCAGCAGATCAAAAGTGTAGCGATCACGCCTTCGGCTACCGGTATTGGCAGCGCAACTGGCGATATCACTATCACCGGTAACGGCCAAGTGAGCAGCCCGATTACTGTTCCGGTCGGCGCTTCGGCACAAAGCATCGCCAGCAAAATGAACGGCGCAATTGGCGGCTTGACTGCCACTGCAAGCACCGAAGTTCAGCTCGATGTTGATGCTGCTGCGTTTGCAGGTGCTACTCCTGCCGCTGCAGCGACTTTTTCGATGACCGTCAATGGTCAGACTGTCACCATGACTGGTGTAACAAGCCAGGCTGGCTTGGCTGATCAGCTGAAGTCCAACGCCGCCAAGTTGGGTATCAGTGTCAACTTTGACGAAGCCAAGAAGACGCTTTCGGTCAAGTCCGACACCGGTGAGAACATCGAGTTTGGTGCTGTCGCAGCTGGTGCTGCCAGTGCTGGCGCGATCACCATTAAGGCCAAGGATGGTTCTGGTGCCTTCGCTGCCACCGGCACTGCTCTGTCTGATACCACTGCGATGATTGCCACCGGCCAAGTATCGCTCGATTCCTCCAAGGGTTACTCCTTGTCGGGCACTGGTGTTGGCGGTCTGTTCGGTGCGGCTGCGGCCACCACTGCGGCTTCCACCAAAACCACCATCGCCAATACTGACGTGACCAGCGCTGATATGGCTCAAAACGCTCTGTCGGTTATCGACAAGGCCATCGGCACCATCGACAGCGTTCGTTCGGGTCTGGGTGCTACCCAGAACCGTCTGACTACCACTGCAGACAACCTGCAGAACATTCAGAAGAACTCCACCGCTGCACGTTCCACCGTTCAGGACGTCGACTTCGCTTCCGAAACCGCCGAACTGACCAAGCAACAAACCCTGCAGTCGGCTTCCACCGCGATCCTGTCGCAGGCTAACCAACTGCCATCCGCTGTACTGAAACTGCTTCAGTAATCAGCGCGCTTGGTAACTAACGGAAGGGCGCGTTTACGTGCCCTTCCGTTTTTTCGGTTTAGAGGAGATTGGACATGGACATGAGTGTAAAGCTGAACCAGTCTTATCCGCCGGTTGCCCCTCAAGGCGCGCCTCCCAAGGTGACCGCCGATCAAAGCAGCAGCAAGCCCCAGGAAGTGGCGGCAACAGGCAAAGAGCCTGAGCGCGCGGACCTGGAAAAAGCAGTAACCGATATTCGCGAATTCGTCCAGGCTGCCCAGCGCAGCCTGGATTTTTCCATTGACGATTCGACCCATCGGGTCGTGGTCAAGGTCATTGCCACCGACAGCGGTGAAGTGATCCGTCAGATTCCGTCGGAAACGGCGTTGAAACTGGCACAGAACCTTTCCAGCGCAAGCAACGTGTTGTTTGACGACAAGGTGTGAGCTGGCATGAAATTTGTTGCTGTCAGGTCTTGAGGTGTAATAAGTCAAGATAACGGCAGCCACCGAACAGGAGATAGATGATGGCGGGTTCAACGGTAAGTGGTATCGGTTCGAACATCGATACGCAAGCGATCGTGAAGTCCTTGGTGGACGCCGAAAAGGTGCCCAAGCAGACGCAGATCAATACCGCGTCCCAGAAGGCGACCACCACGCTGTCTTCGATCGGCAAGATTCAGGCGGCGTTGGATGCGTTTCGTAGTGCGTTAGACTCCATGACCAAAGACAGTAGTTTCACTGGTTTGACCGGCTCGTCCTCGGATGAAAAAACGGCGACCATGACTGCCAATAATACGGCTTCGAACGGCAGCTTCCGACTGATCGTTGACCAGTTGGCCCAGGCTTCCAAATTATCCAGCAAGAACTTCTCTGGCGGCACCTCTGCCGTGGTGAACGCTACGGATAAGCCGACCACCTTGACCATCTCTCAATCGGGCAAGGATTACAGCGTCAATGTTCCAGCCGGCGCGACCTTGCAGCAGGTGCGGGATTCGATCAATACCCAGTTTGGTACTTCCGGGCTGAGTGCCAACATCCAGACCGACTCCAATGGTTCCCGATTGATCCTGACCTCTACCACCATGGGTACCGGTTCCGACCTTACGCTTTCTGGCACCTCCGGCCTGGATGTGGGTTCAACGGTCGTCGATCTGCCCAAGGATGCGCTGTACAGCATTGATGGTGTTGCGTCTGTGTCCAAGACCAACAGTATTGAGGGAGCGCTCAGTGGTGTGAACATCAAGCTGGTGGCGCCTTCGACTTACAAGACGGGCACCTCTGGCGATAAAAACGCTACGCTGATCACCGTCAGTACCAACAACACGGCGCTCAAGTCCGGGGTCAAAGGCTTCGTTGATACCTACAATGCTTTGATCACCGCAATGAATGCCGAAACCAAGGTCACCAAGAATCTTGATGGCAGCACGACGGCTGCGGCATTGACCGGTGACTCGACCATGCGTTCGCTCCAGGCGGCGATCCGCAATGAATTCAACACGCTTTCGGGGACTGGTACTTTCAAGTCGTTGGCTCAATTTGGCGTGAGCACAAGCTCTACCACCGGCTTGCTGACAATCGATGACAAAAAGTGGGACGCTGCCGTCAAGACCAATGCAGCCGATATCAACAGTATGTTCACCGGCAAAGACGGCATGTTGGCACGCATGAAAAGTGCAACAGATGATTTTGCCAAAGCTACTACCGGGGTTCTGGCAACGCGTTCTACCTCGTTGACCGATAGCCTCAAGGACATCGCAAAGCAGCAGGAAACCCTGAACGAGCGCATGGAACTGCTGACCAACAGCCTCTCCGCCAAATACAACGCCATGGACACCCTGGTTGCCCAACTGCGCCAGCAAAGCACCAGCGTCATGACCACGCTCAATGCCTTGAACAACCCTAAAACCAATAACTGATCGCCACTCACGCAAAAGGCCAGGCAACCTGCCTGGCCTTTTCGTACCGAAAGACGACCGGTGTTAAAGCTTTTTGCGGCCCAGTCGACATATTGGTTACTAGAATCCTTTTCGCTGTCGCCTGTCACGAGGTAGAAACATGAACCCCATGCGAGCCCTTCGCCAATACCAGAAGGTCAATTCCCACGCACAGATCTCCGAAGCCAGCCCGCATCGCCTGGTGCAGATGCTGATGGAAGGCGGCCTGGATCGCATGTCCCAGGCCAAGGGCGCCCTGGCGCGTGGTGACATCGCACAGAAGGGTTTGATGCTCGGCAAGGCCATCGACATCGTTATCGGGCTGCGCGATGGCCTGGATGCTGAAAAGAGTGATAACCCGGCTTATGTTCAGCAGTTGGAAAGCCTTTATGTGTACATGACCAACCGGTTAATGGAGGCTAACCAACAAAACGACGCCGAGATCATCGACGAAGTCGCTCGCTTGATGATTACCGTAAAAGAAGGCTGGGATGCTATCGGCGCGCCACAAGGCGCAGCAGAATAAGGCCACGGGCCTTGAGGAACTCGTCATGAGCCACGCACTGCAACGCATTGATGAAACCCGTGAAGCCCTGGTCGACGCGCTGGCTGCGCGCAACTGGGATGCCATCAGCGAGCTCGACCTGGGCTGCCGCAGTGTGATCGATCAGGTGCTCAGCGAAGCGCCGGTGGATGAGGATGCGCTGCGTGGAAAGCTGGAAAGCCTGTTGGCGGTTTACCAGCAGTTGCTTGAGGTGACGACCGGCGAGCGCCAGGCGATTTTCGAAGAGATGTCGCAGATCAACCAAGCGAAAAATGCGTCAAAGGTTTACCATCTGTTCGGTTGAAAGGGCGCAGTTAATCCGAACGGCGCGTCATATATTTGACTATGTCATCATTTTTGACTTAACTAGTGCTGTTTTCAGATTTCAGACGTCTAGAAGGTAAGAAATCTTACAGACGTCTTGATTGCCCTCATTCCGGGGCAGGAAGTTTTACTAGGGAAGTTGCTATTGCATGTGGCGTGAAACCAAAATTCTGCTGATCGATGACGATAGCGTCCGCCGCCGCGATTTAGCGGTGATTTTAAATTTTCTCGGTGAAGAAAATTTGCCCTGCGGCAGCCACGATTGGCAGCAGGCGGTCAGCTCGTTGTCGTCGAGCCGTGAAGTCATTTGTGTATTGATCGGGACGGTAAACGCTCCTGGCGCAGTTCTGGGCCTGTTAAAGACACTGTCTACCTGGGATGAGTTCCTTCCGGTGTTGCTAATGGGCGATATTTCTTCCGTGGACCTGCCGGAAGACCAGCGCCGCCGCGTGCTATCCAACCTGGAAATGCCGCCCAGCTACAGCAAATTGCTCGATTCCCTGCACCGTGCCCAGGTCTATCGCGAGATGTACGACCAGGCCCGCGAGCGCGGCCGTCACCGTGAACCCAACCTGTTCCGCAGCCTGGTCGGCACCAGCCGCGCCATCCAGCACGTGCGCCAGATGATGCAGCAAGTGGCCGATACCGACGCCAGCGTGCTGATCCTCGGCGAGTCGGGCACCGGCAAGGAAGTGGTCGCGCGCAACCTGCACTATCACTCCAAGCGTCGCGACGGGCCCTTTGTGCCGGTCAACTGCGGGGCGATCCCGGCAGAGCTGCTGGAAAGCGAATTGTTCGGCCACGAGAAGGGCGCCTTTACCGGGGCGATCACCAGCCGTGCCGGGCGCTTTGAGCTGGCCAATGGCGGCACACTGTTCCTCGACGAAATCGGCGACATGCCGTTGCCGATGCAGGTCAAGCTGCTGCGCGTATTGCAGGAACGCACCTTCGAGCGCGTGGGCAGCAACAAGACCCAGAGCGTGGACGTGCGCATCATTGCCGCCACCCACAAGAACCTCGAAAGCATGATCGAGGTCGGCAGCTTCCGCGAAGACCTGTACTACCGCCTCAACGTATTCCCTATCGAGATGGCCCCGCTGCGCGAGCGCGTGGAAGACATCCCGTTGCTGATGAACGAACTGATCTCGCGCATGGAGCACGAGAAGCGCGGCTCCATTCGTTTCAACTCCGCGGCAATCATGTCCCTGTGCCGCCACGGCTGGCCGGGCAACGTCCGCGAGCTGGCCAACCTGGTGGAGCGCATGGCGATCATGCATCCGTACGGGGTGATCGGCGTGGTCGAGTTGCCGAAGAAATTCCGCTACGTCGACGACGAGGACGAGCAGATGGACAGCCTGCGCAGCGACATGGAAGAGCGCGTGGCAATCAACGGCCATACTCCAGACTTCGGCGCTAGCGCGATGTTGCCGCCCGAAGGCCTGGATCTCAAGGACTACCTCGGCAACCTGGAACAAGGCCTGATCCAACAGGCGCTGGACGATGCCAACGGCATCGTCGCCCGTGCCGCCGAGCGCCTGCGTATCCGTCGCACCACCCTGGTGGAGAAGATGCGCAAGTACGGGATGAGCCGCAAAGAAGGTGATGAACAGGCGGATGATTGACGCCTGTTTTTCAACTACTTGATTTATAGGTAGATTTTTTTCGGCACGGGTATTGCTACAGCCCTCGCAACGTTCCGTTTAACTGACGGTCAGCCAAGCGAGAGAGCATCATGCCCCACGCCGCCCAACTATCTTCGGCCCCTGCCATCCAGGGGCTGGTTTCGCCTGTAGAACCGCCGACCCGCCAGGGCCTGGAGCACGCGCTCTCGCAGTTCAACCAGATGTCGAACCAGCTGACCGACTCCTACAGCCTGCTTGAGGCCCGGGTTTCCGAGCTTAAAGGCGAACTGGCGGTCGTCAGCGCCCAGCGAATGCAGGAGCTGGCCGAGAAAGAACGCCTGGCCAACCGTCTGCAAAACCTGCTGGACCTGTTGCCCGGTGGCGTGATCGTCATCGACGACCAAGGCCGCGTTCGCGAAGCCAACCCGGCGGCCTGCGACCTGCTTGGCTTGCCGCTGGAAGGCGAGCTGTGGCGTGAAGTCATCACCCGCTGTTTCGCCCCCCGTGAAGACGACGGCCACGAAGTCTCCCTCAAGGACGGGCGCCGGCTGTCCATTGCGACCCGTTCCCTGGACGCCGAGCCGGGCCAGCTTGTGCTGCTCAATGACCTGACAGAAACCCGGCACTTGCAAGATCAGTTGGCTCGCCATGAGCGGCTGTCGTCCCTGGGGCGGATGGTCGCTTCCTTGGCGCATCAGATTCGTACGCCGTTGTCGGCGGCATTGATCTACGCCAGCCATTTGACTGACGAGCAATTACCAGCGGCCACCCACCAACGCTTTGCCGGGCGCCTCAAGGAGCGCCTGCATGAGTTGGAACACCAAGTACGTGACATGCTGGTATTTGCCCGCGGCGAACTGCCGCTGACCGATCGCGTTACCCCTGCCGGTTTGATGCAGTCGCTGCAAGCGGCAGCGGCGACCCATGTGCAGGAGGCCAACCTGCGCTGGCAGTGCGACAGCCACCAGGGCGAATTGCTGTGCAACCGCGACACCCTGGTGGGCGCGCTGCTCAACCTGATCGAAAACGCTACCCAGGCCAGTGGCCCCGGGGCGCGCCTGAAAGTGCACCTGTATAGCCGCGGACAAACCCTGCGCCTGTGCGTCAGCGACAGCGGCAGCGGTATCGCCCCGCAGGTGCTGCAGCGCCTGGGCGAGCCGTTTTTTACCACCAAGACCAACGGCACTGGCCTGGGCCTGACCGTGGTCAAGGCAGTGGCCCGTGCCCATCAGGGACAATTGCAGCTGCGTTCGCGCCTGGGGCGTGGCACCTGTGCATTGATGACCTTGCCGCTGTTTTCCAGCGCGGCAAGCGCGGAGTAAGAGGATGATGGCTATCAAGGTTTTATTGGTGGAAGACGATCGCGCCCTGCGTGAAGCATTGGCTGACACGCTGCTGTTGGCGGGCCATGACTACCGTGCGGTCGGCTCTGCCGAGGAAGCCTTGGAGGCGGTCGAGCAGGAAACCTTCAGCCTGGTGGTCAGCGACGTCAACATGCCCGGCATGGACGGCCACCAGTTGCTCGGCCTGCTGCGGGTGCGCCAGCCGCAACTGCCGGTGCTGCTGATGACCGCCCATGGCGCGGTGGAGCGGGCGGTGGATGCCATGCGTCAGGGCGCGGCGGATTACCTGGTCAAGCCGTTCGAACCCAAGGCGTTGATCGAACTGGTCGCCCGGCATGCCCTGGGCGTGATGCCCGCAGCCGACGGCGATGGCCCGATTGCCTTTGAGCCGGCCAGCGCGCAATTGCTGGAACTGGCAGCGCGGGTGGCGCGCAGTGATTCCACTGTGCTGATTTCCGGCGAGTCCGGCACCGGTAAAGAAGTGCTGGCGCGTTATATCCACCAGCAATCGGGCCGTGCCAAACAACCGTTCATTGCGATCAACTGCGCGGCGATCCCCGACAACATGCTGGAAGCCACCTTGTTTGGCCATGAAAAGGGCTCGTTCACCGGCGCCATCGCGGCCCAGGCCGGCAAGTTCGAACAAGCCGACGGCGGCACCATTCTGCTCGACGAAATCTCGGAAATGCCCCTGGGCCTGCAAGCCAAGTTGCTGCGGGTATTGCAGGAGCGTGAAGTGGAGCGCGTGGGCGCACGCAAGCCGATCCAGCTGGATATCCGCGTGGTCGCCACCACCAACCGCGACCTGGCGGGTGAAGTGGCGGCGGGGCGCTTCCGTGAAGACCTGTTCTACCGGTTGTCGGTGTTCCCGCTGGCCTGGCGCCCATTGCGTGAGCGCCCGGCGGATATCATTCCCCTGGCCGAGCGCCTGCTGAACAACCACGTCAAAAAAATGAAGCATGCCCAGGCGCGTTTATCGCCCGAGGCCCAGGCGTGCCTGGTCAGTTACCCATGGCCGGGCAACGTGCGCGAGCTGGACAACGCGATCCAGCGTGCGCTGATTTTGCAGCAGGGCGGTTTGATCCAGCCCCAGGATTTCTGCCTGGCCATGGGCAATGGCGCTGCGCCGTTGCCGAGCCTGGCCCCGGCTCCAGTGGTCGCCGAGGCGGAATCAGCCGGTGCCCTGGGCGATGACCTGCGCCGCCGTGAATTCCAGATGATCATCGACACCCTGCGCGCCGAGCGTGGCCGCCGCAAAGAAGCGGCCGAACGCCTGGGCATCAGCCCGCGCACCTTGCGCTACAAGCTGGCGCAGATGCGCGACGCCGGTATGGATGTGGAAGCGTATCTTTTCGCCACATGACCGGTAACAAGTTCGACAAGCTTTGTCGCCTTTTCTTACGAGTTGTCACAGAGCTGGCACCCTTGTTGCTACCACCCCTAGTAACCGCTGCGTAGTGTCAAAAAATTGCGGGTCGTCGGAGAGAGAAGGTCATGAGCCAGGGTATTGAGTTCAATCGGTTGATGTTGGATATGCGCGCCATGCAAATGGACGCCATGGCTCAACCGAAATCCGTCGCGCCAGCGCCGGAATTGGGCCAAAGCAATTTTGCCGACATGCTCGGTCAGGCAATCAATAAAGTCAGCGATACCCAGCAGGCGTCCAGCCAGTTGGCGACGGCCTTCGAGATCGGTAAAAGCGGCGTGGACCTCACCGATGTGATGGTCGCCTCGCAAAAGGCCAGTGTGTCCTTCCAGGCCTTGACCCAAGTGCGTAACAAGCTGGTTCAGGCGTATCAAGACATCATGCAGATGCCGGTTTAAGGACGAGATTTAAGTCATGGCTGAAGCAGTCTCCGACAACCTCCCCGCCAAGGCCGACGGCAAACCGCCGTTGTTTGGCCTGTCGTTCCTGGAAAACCTCTCGGAAATGACCATGCTGCGTCAGGTGGGCCTGATGGTGGGCCTGGCCGCCAGCGTGGCGATTGGTTTTGCCGTGGTGCTGTGGTCGCAGCAACCCGATTACCGCCCCCTGTACGGCAGCCTGTCGGGCATGGATTCCAAGCAGATCATGGAAACCCTCGCCGCCGCCGACATCGCCTACACCGTGGAGCCCAACTCGGGCGCCTTGCTGGTCAAGGCCGATGACGTGGCTCGAGCGCGGATGAAACTGGCCGCCGCTGGCGTGGCGCCGTCCGACAGCAACATTGGTTTTGAAATCCTCGACAAGGACCAGGGTCTGGGCACCAGCCAGTTCATGGAAGCCACCCGCTATCGTCGTGGCCTGGAAGGCGAACTGGCGCGCACCATTTCCAGCCTCAATAACGTCAAGGCCGCCCGTGTGCACCTGGCGATTCCGAAAAGCTCGGTGTTCGTGCGTGACGAACGCAAGCCCAGCGCCTCGGTCTTGGTCGAGCTGTTTGCTGGCCGCTCCCTGGAGCCTGGCCAGGTACTGGCGATCGTCAACCTGGTGGCAACCAGTGTTCCCGAATTGAGCAAGTCGCAAATCACCGTGGTGGACCAGAAGGGCAACCTGCTGTCCGACATGGCCGAAAACTCCGCGCTGACCCAGGCCGGCAAGCAGTTCGACTACAGCCGCCGCATGGAAAGCATGCTCACCCAGCGCGTGCATAACATCCTGCAACCGGTACTGGGCAACGACCGCTACAAGGCTGAAGTGTCGGCCGACGTGGACTTCAGCGCCGTCGAGTCCACCTCCGAACAGTTCAACCCGGACCAGCCGGCCCTGCGCAGCGAGCAGTCCACCAGCGAACAACGCACCGCCAGCAATGGCCCCCAAGGTGTGCCAGGCGCCCTGAGCAACCAGCCACCCGCGCCGGCCTCGGCACCGCAAACCACCGGTGGCGCCGCCGCCACGGCTGGCGCGATCCAGCCTGGCCAGCCGCTGTTGGACGCCAACGGCCAGCAGATCATGGACCCGGCCACCGGCCAGCCGATGCTTGCGCCATACCCTGCGGACAAGCGTAACCAGTCCACCAAGAACTTCGAACTCGACCGTTCCATCAGCCACACCAAGCAGCAGCAGGGCAAGATCAATCGCCTGTCGGTGTCGGTGGTGGTCGATGACCAGGTCAAGGTCAACCCTGCGGACGGCGCGGTGACCCGTGCGCCGTGGACGGCTGACGAACTGGCGCGCTTCACCCGCCTGGTGCAGGACGCCGTTGGCTTCGACGCCAGCCGTGGCGACAGCGTCAGCGTGATCAACATGCCGTTCTCCGCCGAGCGCGGTGAAGTGATCGCTGACCCGGCGTTCTACACCCAGCCGTGGTTCTGGGACATCGTCAAGCAAGTGCTGGGGGTGCTGTTCATCCTGGTGTTGGTGTTCGGCGTATTGCGCCCGGTGCTCAACAACATCACCGGCGGCGGCAAGAAGCAACTGGCGCTGGCCGGTGGTGACGTCGAGTTGGGTGGCATGGGCGGCCTGGACGGCGAACTGGCCAACGACCGCGTCAGCCTCGGCGGCCCGCAAAGCATCCTGTTGCCAAGCCCGAGCGAAGGCTATGACGCTCAGTTGAACGCAATCAAGAGTCTGGTGGCAGAAGACCCGGGCCGTGTGGCTCAGGTCGTGAAAGAGTGGATTAACGCAGATGAATGATCGAGCCGCTGTGGCCAAGCTGTCCCGGGTCGACAAAGCCGCCGTGCTGCTGCTGTCCCTGGGTGAAACCGACGCTGCCCAAGTGCTGCGCCACATGGGCCCCAAAGAGGTCCAGCGAGTGGGCGTGGCCATGGCGCAGATGCGCAATGTGCACCGCGAGCAAGTCGAGCAGGTGATGAGCGAGTTCGTCGAGATCGTCGGCGACCAGACCAGCCTGGGCGTCGGCTCCGACAGCTACATTCGCAAGATGCTCACCTCGGCCCTGGGCGAAGACAAGGCCAACGGCCTGATCGACCGCATCCTGCTGGGTGGCAACACCAGCGGCCTGGATAGCCTCAAGTGGATGGAACCGCGGGCAGTGGCCGACGTGATCCGCTACGAGCACCCGCAGATTCAGGCGATCGTCGTGGCCTACCTCGACCCGGACCAGGCCGGCGAAGTGCTCGGCCACTTCGACCATAAAGTGCGCCTGGACATCATCCTGCGTGTGTCGTCGCTCAACACTGTGCAACCGGCGGCGCTCAAGGAACTCAACACCATTCTGGAGAAGCAGTTCTCCGGCAATTCCAACGCCTCGCGCACCACCCTGGGTGGCATCAAGCGCGCAGCCGACATCATGAACTTCCTCGACAGCTCGGTCGAAGGCCAGTTGATGGACTCGATCCGCGAGATCGACGACACCCTGTCCGGCCAGATCGAAGACCTGATGTTCGTGTTCAACAACCTGGCCGATGTCGACGACCGCGGCATCCAGGCGCTGCTGCGCGAAGTGTCCTCGGACGTGCTGGTGCTGGCGCTCAAGGGCTCGGACGAGAACGTCAAAGAAAAGATCTTCAAGAACATGTCCAAGCGTGCGTCCGAATTGCTTCGCGACGACCTGGAAGCCAAGGGCCCGGTGCGCGTCAGCGACGTGGAAACCGCCCAGAAAGAAATCCTCACCATTGCCCGCCGTATGGCCGAAGCCGGAGAAATCGTTCTCGGCGGGAAGGGCGGCGAAGAAATGATCTAAGGCGCCTTGCATGTCGAATAAAGATGAGGCTCCCAGCGATCTGATTCGCGCGCGGGATGTCGGCGGCTTCGACATCTGGTCGCTGCCCAGTTTCGACCCCCATGTGCCGGAGCCCGAGCCTGAACCGGTTGAAGAACCTCCGGCAGAGATGGAAGAAGTGCCACTGGATGAAGTCCAGCCACTGACCCTCGAAGAGTTGGAAACCATTCGCCAAGAGGCCTACAACGAAGGCTTTGCGGCGGGGGAAAAAGACGGCTTTCGCAGCACCACCCTCAAGGTTCGCCAGGAGGCCGAAGCGGCGCTGGCCACCAAGTTGGGTAGCCTGGAGCGCCTGATGGGCAACCTGTTCGACCCTATCGCCGAACAGGACTCGCAGCTGGAAAAATCTATGGTTGGCCTGGTGCAGCACATTGCTCGTCAGGTGATCCAGCGCGAGCTGGTGCTCGATTCCAGCCAGATCGAAGGCGTGATGCGTGAAGCCCTCAAGCTGCTGCCCCTGGGCGTCGGCAATGTGCGGCTGTACATCAACCCGCAAGATTTCGAACAGGTCAAAGCCCTGCGCGAGCGTCATGAAGAAACCTGGCGCATCGTCGAAGACGCTTCGTTGCAGCCCGGTGGTTGCCGTGTCGAAACCGAGCACAGCCGCATTGACGCGACGGTGGAAACCCGTATCAGCCAGATCATGGCCAAGTTATTTGATCAACTGCATGAACAGGCCCTGCATCCCGCCGAGCCTGACCTGAGCGTTGACCTGGACGCCACCGATGCGCCTTGATCGCACCAGCTTCGCCAAGCGCCTGGGCAGCTACGCCGAGGCCACCGAGTTGCCGGGCCAGCCGGTTCTTGAAGGGCGTTTGTTGCGCATGGTCGGCCTGACCCTGGAAGCCGAGGGTCTGCGCGCCGCCATGGGCAGCCGCTGCCTGGTGATCAACGACGACAGCTACCACCCGGTGCAGGTCGAAGCCGAGGTGATGGGCTTTTCCGGCAGCAAGATTTTCCTGATGCCGGTGGGCAGCCTGGCGGGTATCGCTCCCGGCGCCCGCGTGGTGCCGCTGGCCGACACTGGCCGCCTGCCCATGGGCATGAGCATGCTGGGCCGCGTACTCGACGGTGCCGGCCGTGCGCTGGACGGCAAGGGCGGCATGAAGGCCGAAGACTGGGTGCCGATGGACGGCCCCACCATCAACCCGCTCAAGCGCAACCCCATCAGCGTGCCGCTGGATGTGGGCATTCGCAGCATCAACGGTTTATTGACGGTCGGTCGCGGCCAGCGCCTGGGCCTGTTCGCCGGTACTGGCGTGGGTAAGTCGGTGTTGCTGGGCATGATGACGCGCTTTACCGAGGCCGACATCATCGTGGTGGGGCTGATCGGCGAGCGGGGCCGCGAAGTGAAGGAGTTCATCGAGCACAGCCTCGGTGAAGAAGGGCTCAAGCGTTCTGTTGTCGTCGCTTCTCCGGCAGACGATGCACCGTTGATGCGCCTGCGTGCGGCGATGTACTGCACGCGCATCGCCGAATATTTTCGCGACAAGGGCAAGAACGTCCTGTTGCTGATGGACTCCCTCACGCGTTTCGCCCAGGCCCAGCGCGAGATCGCTTTGGCCATCGGTGAGCCGCCCGCGACCAAGGGTTACCCCCCGTCGGTATTTGCCAAGCTGCCCAAGCTGGTAGAGCGTGCCGGTAATGCCGAAGCCGGCGGTGGCTCGATCACCGCGTTCTACACCGTGTTGTCTGAAGGCGACGACCAACAGGACCCGATTGCCGACTCGGCCAGGGGCGTGCTCGACGGCCACATCGTGCTGTCGCGGCGCCTGGCGGAAGAGGGGCATTACCCAGCCATCGATATCGAAGCGTCCATCAGCCGGGTGATGCCGGCGGTGGTCACGCCGGAGCATATGGCCCGTGCCCAGCAGTTCAAGCAGCTGTGGTCGCGCTACCAGCAAAGCCGTGACCTGATCAGCGTCGGCGCCTATGTGGCCGGTGGCGACCGCGACACTGACCTGGCCATCGCCTTGCAGCCGCAACTGGTGACTTACCTGCGCCAGGGTCTCAACGACAAGATCACCATGGGCGAGAGCCAGTCGCACTTGCAGTCCATCTTCGCCCCGGCGCCGGGCGGCTAATCCATGGCCAACAGCCGCGCCGCACGCCTGGCCCCGGTGGTGGACATGGCCGAAAAGGCCGAGAAAGCCGCCGTACAGCGCCTGGGTTACTTCCAGGGCCAGGTGCGGTTGGCCCAAAGCAAGCTGGGCGACCTGGAGCGTTTTCGTGGCGAGTACCAACAACAGTGGATCGAGCGCGGCAGCCAGGGTGTTTCTGGCCAGTGGCTGATGGGGTACCAGGGCTTTCTCAATCAGCTTGAAACCGCCGTCGGCCAGCAACGCCAGAGCCTGGCCTGGCACGAGACCAACCTCGACAAAGCCCGCGAGGCCTGGCAACAGGCGTTTGCCCGGGTCGAGGGGCTGCGCAAGCTGGTGCAGCGCTACATCGACGAAGCGCGAGCCATCGAAGACAAGCGCGAGCAAAAACTGCTCGATGAATTGTCCCAGCGCCTTCCCCGCCCAGAACAGTTCTAACCGGCACCACAAATCCAGTGTGGGAGCTGGCTTGCCTGCGAAAGCGGTGGTTCAGTTAAAGATTCAGTGGCTGACACGCCGCCACCGCAGGCAAGCCAGCTCCCACAGTTGATTCACTGTGTTGCTCAGATGCTCTTCAACTGCTACACCTTGTGTCTAGTGCAATGACAAGGAAGCAGTCACATGTCAGTCGAGTCAGAAGTATCCCTGGACGGGAAGAAGTTGACGATCGCAATCAAGGGCCGGTTCGATTTCGGCAGCCACCAGGCGTTTCGGGAAGCCTACGAGCGTTTCTACAAGGTCCCCGAGACCTATATCGTCGACCTCAAGGATGCCACCTATATGGACAGTTCAGCCCTCGGCATGCTGCTGTTGCTACGGGATCATGCCGGCGGTGATGACGCCGAAGTCAGAGTGATCAACAGCAGCAACGACGTGCGCAAGATCCTCGCCATCTCCAACTTCGACAAACTGTTCGATATCAATTGAGCGCCCTGGCCCCGGTCCTGGAGGCGCTGACCATCCTGATCGCCGAAGACAGCGCCGCCGACCGCCTGTTGCTGGCGAGCATCATCCGCCGCCAGGGCCATCAGGTGCTGACTGTCAGCAATGGCGCCGAAGCGATTGAGGTGTTTGCCCGCGAGCGTCCGCAACTGGTGTTGATGGACGCACTGATGCCAGTCATGGATGGCTTTGAAGCCGCGCGGCAGATCAAGCAACTGGCGGGGGAGGCGCTGGTACCGATCATCTTCCTCACGTCGCTGCGCGAAAGCGAAGCCCTGGCCCAGTGCCTGGACGCCGGCGGCGATGACTTTCTGCCCAAACCCTATAACCCCTTGATCCTGGCGGCGAAGATCAACGCCATGGACCGCCTGCGCCGCCTGCAGGCCACGGTTTTGCAACAGCGTGACCTGATCGCCAAACACCACGAACACCTGATGCATGAACAGCGGGCGGCCAAGGCGGTGTTCGACAAGGTCGCCCATTCCGGTTGTATCAACGCCGCGCCCAACATCCGCTACCTGCAATCGCCTTATGCGTTGTTCAACGGTGACCTGTTGCTGGCGGCCTACACACCGTCCGGCGATATGCACGTGCTGCTAGGGGATTTCACTGGCCATGGCTTGCCGGCCGCCATCGGCGCCATGCCCCTGGCCGAGGTGTTCTACGGCATGACCGCCAAGGGCTATGGCCTCACGCAGACCCTGCGGGAAATGAACGCCAAGCTCAAGCGTATCCTGCCGGTAGACATGTTCTGCTGTGCCACCTTGCTGTGCCTGAGCGCCCAGCGGCGTGCGGTGGAGGTGTGGAACGGCGGCATGCCCGAAGGCTATGTGCATGAAGTCGCCACGGGCAGGCGCACGCCATTGATGTCGCGGCACCTGCCGTTGGGGGTGTTGTCGGCAGAGGCGTTCGATGACAGCACCGAGGTCTGGCCCATGGCGTTGGGCGACCGGGTATTCCTGCTCTCCGACGGCGTGCTGGACACCGCTGACGCCAACGATCAACTGTTCGGTGCCGAGCGCTTGCAGCAGGTGTTCGCCGCCAACCGCGAGCCCGACCGCCTGTTCGAGGACATCGAGCAGGCCCTGGCGGCCTTTCGCGGCCAGGCGCGCGATGACGTCAGCATGGTCGAGATCACGTTGCAGGCGGGCCAACCCTTGCGGGCGGCAGAACCGATGTATGCCGACAGCGGCCAGTCGTGCCCGCTGGATTGGTCGGTGAGTTTCGAATTCCGCGCCCAGACGCTCAGGACCTACAACCCGCTGCCGTACCTGCTGCAACTGCTGTTGGAGATCCACGGCCTGCGCGAGCAGAGCGGGGCGCTTTACAGTGTGATGGCCGAGTTGTATTCCAACGCGCTGGAGCATGGCGTGCTGGGCCTGGACTCACGCCTCAAGCGCGATGCCCAAGGGTTTGCGCAGTATTATCGCCAGCGCCATGAGCGCCTGGCGCAGTTGGACAGCGGCTATGTGCGCGTGCATATGCAGGTGGTGCCCACCGACAAGGGCGGCAAACTGACCTTGCGCCTCGAAGACAGCGGGCAGGGTTTTGATGTGGAGCAAGAGCTGGCGCGCCCCCTAGACATCGACCGTCTGTCTGGTCGGGGACTGAGCCTGGTGCGTCAACTGAGCAGCGCTGTAGGCTGGTCCGATGGCGGGCGCACTGTCTACGTGGAGTTTTGTTGGGCGGCTCTGGCATAATCCGCCGATTCTTGATCAAGGAGCGAGCAAGTGGCTGAGATTCATATGGACCCCGAGGTGTTGTCGGGTTTGCAGGAAGTCATGGAAAGCGAATACCCCACGCTGCTGGACACCTTTCTGCATGATTCTGAAGAGCGCGTGCAAGCGCTGCGCAAGGCGCGGGACGACGCCAAGACGTTGGGGCGCATCGCACACAGCTTCAAGGGCAGCAGTGGCAACTTGGGGGCGCTGCGGTTGGCAACGTTGTGTGAGCGGTTGGAGACCGAGTCCTTCAAGTCTGCTTCCGACTTGGGGGCGTTGGTGGATCAGATTGATCGTGAGTTTGCGCTGGTTCGGCCGCTTTATGAGCATGAACGGGAGCGGTTTTCTGGGGTTTGATATTTTATCGGCCTGACTTGGCCCGACTCTTGCTCTACCTCCACAGACTGCATTCCCGACCCCATGCAGTGGAGACCCTTACTTATGCCCGTCGCTCCCAATTCGCTTCTTCAGGCTGCCGCTGCGGCCAAGCCTCAAGCGCCGGCCGCCACGCCTGCCGTAGCGCCTGCGGCTCCGCGGGACAAGGGCGCTGGCTTCGCTCAAGTGTTTGCCAAGCAAGCTGCCAAGCCGCAGGCCAAGAGCGACGACGCGCCAGCCAAACCGGTGCGCGACAAGGCTTCTGATGCCAGCGCCAAACCGGCCGCCGGCGACGATAAACCTGCCGCCAGCGCGCCAGCGGTTGCCGATAGCGGCAATCCCTTGCCTGCCAAGCCGGCCAAGAGCGACGACCACGCTGACAGTGAAGGCGAGCCACCTGCCGACCCGTCCCTGGCACTGCAACCGGTTGCCGACCCGGCGCTGGTTGCCACCTTGACGCCTGTGGCGGTGCCTGTGCCCGTACAAGCGCCTGCCGTTACGGCCGCAGATGACAACGCCCAGCCGCTCATCGCGGTAACCGAGGAGCCCAAGCAGCCGGCCTTCGACCCTGAGGCCGACCCGCTGGATTCGATGCCGGCCGTGCGCCTGGCGATGGAGCAGGGCGGTCATGTCTCGGCCAGCAGCCAGGCGCCGCAGAAAGGCGCGCCTGCCACCCAGGACCAGCCGACCGCCGCGCAGAGCTTTGCCGCCGGCCTGGCCAACATGGTCGACCAGCAAGCCACCAAGGACAGCACCGATCAGGGAGGCGACAAGGCCTTCGGCGCGCTGATCGATGACGGCCTCAAGGACCTCAAGAACGCCAGCAGCGACACCCGTGTGGATGACTTCGCCAACCGCCTGGCGGCGCTGACCCAGGCGGCCACGCCGAAAACCGCGAATGCCTTGCCGCCCGTCCCCAATGCGCCCCTGGCCATGCACCAGAGCGGCTGGACCGAGGAGGTGGTCAACCGCGTGATGTATCTGTCCAGCGCCAACCTCAAGTCGGCTGAGATCCAGTTGCAGCCCGCTGAGCTGGGGCGCCTGGACATCAAGGTCAACATGACGGCGGACCAGCAGGCCCAGGTCAACTTCATGAGCGGCCATGCGGTGGTGCGTGAAGCGCTGGAAAGCCAGTCTGGCCGTTTGCGCGAGATGTTTGCCCAGCAGGGCATGGGGCAGGTGGATGTGAATGTCTCCGACCAGTCGCGGGGCCAGGACCAGCAGCAACAGCAGAGCCAGGCGCGAGGCGTCAGTAGCAGCGGCAGGCGCGCTGACAGCGGCGACGCCGGTGGCCCTGTGGATGTGGCCGAAGTGGCAGCGCCCGTGAGCCAGAGCGTGATCGGCTCCAGCGCCGTCGACTACTACGCCTGACTTCCTGCTCAAACCCGGTCAATGTGGGAGCTGGCTGATCGTTCCCACGCTCTGCGTGGGAATGCCACCCCGGACGCTCCGCGTCCCGAAGTCGGCGATGTTTTCGACCATTGCACACGGTGACGCGAAGCGTCACAAGATGCATTCCCACGCAGAGCGTGGGAACGATCATCTTCCTGCGCCTGCCAGACAACTCTGGCATAACACTTGCTCTTGCCTTGCCATAGATCTACGAATCCCCGAATAGTGACGGATTATTGGCATGGCGAAGAGCGACGACGCAGCAACTCCCCCCGCAGGCAAAGGCAAGCTCAAGCTGATCCTGTTGATTGTGCTGGGCCTGCTCCTGGCGATCGGTGCCTCGGTGGGCGGCACCTGGTACATCATGCACAGCAGTGCGAGTAAACCGGCGCCCACCGCCGAAACTGCCACGAACGTCAAGCAACCGGCAATCTTCGAGCAGATGCTTCCGGCCTTTGTCGCCAACTACAACCAGAATGGTCGTCAACGCTACCTGCAGGTGAGCATCACCTTGCTGGCGCGCAACCAGGCGGACCTCGATGCCCTCAAGGTGCATATGCCGGTGATCCGCAACAACCTGGTGATGCTGTTCTCCGGGCAGAGCTTCGACAGCCTGGCCACGCCAGTCGGCCAGGAAATGTTGCGCCAGAAGGTCACTGCCAGCGTGCAGGAAGTGGCCCAGAAAGAACTCGGCAAAGTCGTGGTCGAGCAGGCGCTCTTCACTAACTTCGTATTGCAGTAGGATCACGACATGGCCGTGCAAGACCTGCTGTCCCAGGATGAAATCGATGCGCTGTTGCATGGCGTGGACGATGGTCTGGTACAGACCGAAATGGCTGCCGAACCCGGCAGCGTCAAAAGTTATGACCTGACCAGCCAGGATCGCATCGTGCGGGGACGCATGCCGACCCTGGAGATGATCAACGAACGCTTTGCCCGCTACACCCGCATCAGCATGTTCAACATGCTGCGCCGCTCGGCGGACGTGGCCGTGGGCGGCGTGCAGGTGATGAAGTTCGGTGAATACGTGCACTCGCTGTACGTGCCCACCAGCCTCAACCTGGTCAAGATCAAGCCGTTGCGCGGCACTGCGCTGTTCATCCTCGACGCCAAGCTGGTGTTCAAGCTGGTGGACAACTTCTTCGGTGGCGACGGCCGTCACGCCAAGATCGAAGGGCGTGAATTCACCCCCACCGAACTGCGGGTGGTACGCATGGTGCTGGAGCAGGCCTTCATCGACTTGAAGGAAGCCTGGCAGGCGATCATGGAGGTCAATTTCGAGTACATCAACTCGGAAGTGAACCCGGCCATGGCCAACATCGTCGGCCCCAGCGAGGCCATTGTGGTGTCGACCTTCCACATCGAACTCGATGGCGGTGGCGGCGACCTGCACGTGACCATGCCTTACTCGATGATCGAACCGGTGCGCGAAATGCTCGACGCCGGCTTCCAGTCCGACCTCGACGACCAGGACGAACGCTGGGTCAAGGCCCTGCGCGAAGACCTGCTGGACGTCGACGTGCCGCTGAGCGCCACCGTGGCCCGCCGCCAGTTGCGCCTGCGCGATATTTTGCACATGGCGCCTGGGGACATCATCCCCGTCGACTTGCCGGAAGAGCTGATCATGCGCGCCAACGGCGTGCCGTCGTTCAAGGTCAAGCTCGGTTCCCACAAGGGCAACCTGGCGCTGCAAGTGGTTGAGCCGATCAACCGCCGCTGATTCAACCCCAATTCATGATTGTTTGCTGCGCCGAGGACATGTAATGGCTACCGAACACGAAAACACTTCCGCCGAAGACCAGGCCCTGGCTGACGAGTGGGCTGCGGCCCTGGAAGAAACCGGCGATGTTGGCCAGGACGACATCGACGCGCTGCTGGCCGCCGACGCCGCCACCGCGCCGGCCGGCAACCGCCTGGCCATGGAAGAATTCGGCAGCGTGCCGAAGAACAACGACCCGGTGAGCCTCGATGGCCCGAACCTGGATGTGATCCTCGACATCCCGGTGTCGATTTCCATGGAAGTGGGCAGCACCGAAATCAACATCCGCAACCTCTTGCAGCTCAACCAGGGCTCGGTGATCGAACTGGACCGCCTGGCCGGCGAGCCATTGGACGTGCTGGTCAACGGCACCCTGATTGCCCATGGCGAGGTGGTGGTGGTCAACGAGAAGTTCGGCATCCGCCTGACCGACGTGATCAGCCCGAGCGAACGCATCAAGAAGTTGCGCTGAGATGAAGTACTCGATGGCGGGACTGTTGCTGGCGCTGCCATTGAGCGCCTTGGCGGCTGAGCCGGTGGCGCAGGTGGCTGCGGCGCCAGCGGTCGGCAGCGTCGGCGGGCAGTTGACGCAACTGGTGCTGGGCCTGTTGCTGGTGATCGGCCTGATCTTCCTGCTGGCCTGGTTGATGCGCCGCGTGCAGCGCATCGGCCCGGGCAACGGCCAAGTGATAGAGCTGGTGGGCTCGCGCGCCCTCGGCCCGCGTGATCGGCTGGTGCTGGTGCAGGTGGGCGAAGAGCAGATCCTGCTCGGCATCACCCCCGGCCGCATCACCCCGCTGCATGTACTCAAGACCCCGGTGGACGCGGTCAAGACCGAAGCCGCCACGCCAGAATTCGCCCAGCGCCTGATGGAGTTGCTGGGCAAGGATCAGAAGGATAAGAAGTAATGCGCGTTTTGTTGACGCTCATGCTGTTGCTGGCCGCGCCGATGGCCCTGGGCGCCGACCCGTTGTCGATCCCGGCGATCACCTTGGGCACCAACGCGGCGGGCGCCCAGGAATATTCGGTCAGCCTGCAGATCCTGCTGATCATGACGGCGCTGAGTTTCATCCCAGCGTTCGTCATGCTGATGACCAGCTTTACGCGGATCATCATCGTCTTCTCGATCCTGCGCCAGGCCCTGGGCCTGCAGCAGACGCCGTCGAACCAGATCCTCACCGGCATGGCACTGTTTTTGACACTGTTCATCATGGCGCCGGTGTTCGACAAGGTGAACCAGCAAGCCCTGCAACCTTATCTGGCGGAAAAGCTCACAGCCCAGGATGCCATCGACAAGGCCCAGGGCCCGATCAAGGACTTCATGTTGTCGCAAACCCGCTCCAGCGACCTTGAGCTGTTCATGCGCCTGTCCAAGCGCACCGACATCGCCACCCCGGACCAGGCGCCGCTGACCATCCTGGTACCCGCGTTCGTCACCTCCGAATTGAAGACCGCGTTCCAGATCGGTTTCATGATCTTCATCCCGTTCCTGATCATCGACTTGGTGGTGGCGAGCGTGTTGATGGCCATGGGTATGATGATGCTGTCGCCGCTGATCATCTCGTTGCCGTTCAAGATCATGCTGTTTGTGCTGGTGGACGGTTGGGCGCTGATTATTGGCACCCTGGCCGGCAGTTTCGGAGGGGTATAGCGCTATGACGCCAGAAGTCGCCGTCGACCTGTTCCGCGAAGCGCTGTGGCTGACCACCCTGATGGTCGCCGTGCTGGTGGTGCCGAGCCTGTTGGTGGGCCTGCTGGTGGCGATGTTCCAGGCCGCCACCCAGATCAACGAACAGACCCTGAGCTTCCTGCCGCGACTGCTGGTGATGCTGGTGACATTGATCGTTGCCGGCCCGTGGCTGGTGCAAACCTTCATGGAATACATCCTGCAGTTGTACGGCAGTATTCCGCAGTTGATCGGCTGAGCCGATGCAATCGTTGCTGGCCTTGACCGACACCCAGATCAGTACCTGGGTGGCCTCGTTCATCCTGCCGCTGTTTCGCGTCACGGCGATGCTGATGGCCATGCCGGTGTTCGGCACCACCCTGGTTCCGCGTCGCGTGCGCTTGTATTTCGCGGTGGCGATCACCGTGGTAATCGTGCCTGGCCTACCACCGATGCCGCCGGTGAACGCCCTCGACCTGAGCGCCTTGCTGCTGATTGCCGAACAGATTCTGATCGGTGCCATGCTGGGGTTTTCCCTCATGCTTTTCTTCCAGGCGTTTGTGATCGCCGGGCAAATCATCTCGATCCAGATGGGCATGGGCTTCGCGTCCATGGTCGACCCCACCAACGGCGTGTCGGCGGCGGTGATAGGGCAGTTCCTGACCATGCTGGTGACCTTGCTGTTTCTGGCCATGAACGGTCATCTGGTGGCGTTCGAAGTCTTGACCGAAAGCTTCACCACCTTGCCGGTGGGCTCGGGGTTGGTGGTCAACCATTTCTGGGAGCTGGTGGGGCGCCTCGGCTGGGTACTGGGGGCTTCGCTGTTGCTGGTGCTGCCGGCGATCACTGCGCTGCTGGTGGTCAATATCGCCTTCGGCGTGATGACCCGTGCGGCGCCGCAACTGAATATCTTCTCGATTGGTTTCCCGCTGACCCTGGTGTTGGGTATGGGGATTTTCTGGGTCGGCCTGGCTGACATTCTCAATCAGTATCAACCGCTGGCCACCGATGCCTTGCAGTTCTTACGTGACCTGGCACGGGCGCGCTGAGCCATGGCCGAGAGCGAGAGTGGTCAGGACAAAACAGAAGACCCCACGGAGAAACGTAAAAAGGACTCCAGGGAAAAGGGCGAGATCGCGCGCTCCAAAGAGCTCAACACCTTCGCCACCATGATCGCCGGCGCCGGTGCCTTGCTGATCTACGGCGGTGGCCTGGCGCTGGACCTGCTGGAGATGATGAAGCACAACTTCAGCTTGCCGCGCGAAGTGTTGCTCAACCCCGATGCCATGGGCCAGTACCTGCTGCACTCGGGCAAAATCGCGCTGCTGGCGGTGCAGCCGATCCTGATCACCTTGTTGCTGGCCGCGCTGATCGGCCCGGTGGCCCTCGGCGGTTGGCTGTTTGCCGCGGGCAGCATGGCGCCCAAGTTCAGCCGCATGAACCCGGGGGCGGGGCTCAAGCGCATGTTTTCCGCCAAGGCCCTGGTGGAATTGCTCAAGGCCCTGGCCAAGTTTTTCCTGATTCTGTTCGTGGCGCTGGCGGTGTTGTCGTCCGACATCGACGATTTGCTGCGCATTGCCCATGAGCCGCTGGAATCAGCGATCATCCACAGCGTGCAAGTGGTGGGCTGGAGTGCGCTGTGGATGGCGGCCGGGCTGATCCTCATCGCCGCCGTGGATGCGCCGATCCAGTTGTGGGAAAGCCACAAGAAACTGCTGATGACCAAGCAGGAAGTGCGCGACGAGCACAAGGACCAGGAAGGCCGCCCCGAGGTCAAGCAACGCATCCGCCAACTGCAGCGGGAAATGTCCCAGCGCAAGATGATGGCCTCGGTGCCCGACGCCGATGTGGTCATCACCAACCCGACTCACTACGCCGTAGCGCTTAAGTACGACCCGGAGAAGGGCGGCGCACCGATGCTGCTGGCCAAGGGCAGTGATTTTACCGCGTTGAAAATCCGCGAAATCGCGGTGGCCAACGACATTCTGTTATTGGAGTCGCCAGCATTGGCGCGCTCGATTTTCTACTCCACCGATCTGGACCAGGAAATCCCCGCCGGCTTGTACCTGGCCGTTGCACAGGTACTGGCCTACGTTTACCAAATCCGTCAATACCGCGCCGGCAAGGGCAAGCGGCCTGATCCGCTCAAGGATTTGCCGATCCCGCCGGACCTGCGTCGCGATTCCTGAACGCTGCTGCTCACTGTAGGAGCGAGCTTGCTCGCGAAAAACTCACCGTCGCCGCGTTCATCCTGACTTCCCGCGTTATCGTTACCCACCTTCGCGAGCAAGCTCGCTCCTACAGTGGTGTGCTGTTTACCTGTCAACTTTGACAGTAGCCATTACGCCGCCTTCACTGTTTGATACAGCGATGAGGCGTGCAGCTCTGCACGACTCGGGAGGCGGTGATGGATAGGGGTACGGTCAGGTGGTTTGATGCGGTCAAAGGCATCGGCTTTATTGCCCGGGATCGCGATGGCAACGAGGTTGCCGTTCAGTCGACAGGCGCTCAACACGGTAACGTTCCACCCACCCCTCCCAAACCGCGAAAACCCCGCAAGCGCAAGAAACCCTCGGATGCATGAATCTTCTGCTGTTCCACCGCTACCACCCATCGGCAGCTCACGTCTACCTGTCAACTTTGACAGTAGCCAAAGGATGTTTCCCGTTGTTCTATGACTGAACCAAACACTGCGCGTATGTAGTAAACGAGATGCAGGGAGAGCGGGATTGAAGGTGGCTACGGGAACTGTCAAATCCTATGACTGGGTCAGGGGCGATTGGCTGATCGAATTGGATGACGGGGCAGAAGAGGTATTTATCAATCGCAAGGATTGGCGTTGCACTGCGCTGTCGGTGGGTAAGCCACTGAGGTTTCAAATGGTCCACCGGCCCAAGGGCATCTATGCGTTGCCCGTCAGGGTGCATCACCGGGGTGGGTTGGGTTCTGAGTAAGGGTAAGGAGAGCGGCAATGGCAACGGGTACTGTGAAATGGTTTAACGCGGAGAAGGGGTTTGGTTTTATTGCCCTGGAGGATAGCGGGGATGACGTTTTCGTCCATTACTCGGCAATCCAGTCGCAGGGGCAAAAAATCCTGGAGGAAAACCAAAAAGTAGAATTTGACATCACGCAAGGGCCTAAAGGCCCTCAGGCTGAGAATGTGCGGCCAGTTTAAAAACTGAATCACATGTGGGAGCTGGCTTGATCGTTCCCATGCTCCCGCGTGGGAACGCATCGCGTGACGCTCTGCGTCACCCTTGCAGAGTGCTCAAGTCGTGCGCCTGGCTCGGGACGCGGAGCGTCCCAGGCGGCATTCCCACGCAGAGCGTGGGAGTGATCGAGGGAACCGCGTTATTGTTCTAGCCTCAGGTATCAAGCCTCTTGATCGTTCCCACGCTCCCGCGTGAGGAACGCATCGCGTGACGCTCTGCGTCACCCTTGCAGAGTGCTCAAGTCGTGCGCCTGGCTCGGGACGCGGAGCGTCCCAGGCGGCATTCCCACGCAGAGCGTGGGAATGATCGAGGGAACCGCGTTATTGTTCTAGCCTCAGGTATCAAGCCTCTTGATCGTTCCCACGATCCCGCGTGAGGAACGCATCGCGTGACGCTCTGCGTCACCCTTGCAGAGTGCTCAAGTCGTGCGCCTGACACACCGCAATCGCAGGCAAGCCAGCTCCCACACTTGAATCGGTTACCACTCGAAAATCGGCCCCGAAAGCAAAGTTGGAAGGCTTCTTGCAACCCCGCCTCCAAGTCGCCCTCCAGCGTCAAAACTTTGCTTCAAGGACCCGAGGAATACCGGTGGTAGATCGCTCTCAAATGCTCAACACGGCCCGTGGCACCCTGACTGACCTGTCGCGGGGCAATCTGGGTGTGCCGTTGTTGTTGCTGGTGATGCTGGCAATGATGATGTTGCCGATGCCGCCGTTCCTGCTCGACGTGTTCTTTACCTTCAACATTGCCCTGTCCGTCGTTGTGTTGCTGGTGTGCGTGTACGCCTTGCGGCCGCTGGATTTCGCGGTGTTCCCGACGATTCTGCTGGTGGCGACCCTGCTGCGTCTGGCATTGAACGTCGCTTCCACGCGGGTGGTGATGCTCCACGGCCAGGACGGCCACGCCGCCGCCGGCAAGGTAATCCAGGCCTTCGGTGAGGTGGTCATCGGCGGTAACTACGTGGTCGGTATCGTGGTGTTCGCGATCCTGATGATCATCAACTTCGTCGTGGTGACCAAGGGCGCCGGGCGGATTTCCGAGGTGAGCGCGCGGTTTACCCTCGACGCCATGCCCGGCAAGCAGATGGCCATCGACGCCGACCTCAACGCCGGCCTGATCGACCAGGGCCAAGCCAAGGCCCGTCGGGCGGAAGTCGCCCAGGAAGCCGAGTTCTACGGCTCCATGGACGGTGCCAGCAAGTTTGTGCGCGGCGACGCCATCGCCGGCCTGTTGATTCTGTTCATCAACCTGATCGGCGGTGTGGCCGTCGGTATGTTTCAGCACGGCATGACATTCGGCGATGCCGGCAAGGTGTATGCCTTGCTGACCATCGGTGACGGTTTAGTGGCGCAATTGCCATCACTGTTGTTATCCACAGCGGCGGCCATCATGGTTACCCGTGCTTCGGGCTCCGAAGACATGGGCAAGCAGATCAGTCGGCAGATGTTCGCTTCGCCCAAGGCCCTGGCCGTGGCGGCGGGCATCATGGCGATCATGGGCATTGTGCCGGGCATGCCGCACTTCTCGTTCCTGAGCATGGCGGCCCTGGCGGGTGGTGCGGCGTACCTGTTCTGGAAAAAGCAGAACCAGGTCAAAGTCCAGGCCCAGCAGGAAATCGCCCGTCAACAGGAGCTGCTGCCATCCCCGGCCCGCGCCCAGGAAACCAAGGAGTTGGGCTGGGACGACGTCACGCCCATCGACATGATCGGCCTGGAAGTCGGTTACCGCCTGATCCCGCTGGTCGACCGCAACCAGGGTGGGCAACTGCTGGCGCGGATCAAGGGTGTGCGCAAGAAGCTGTCCCAGGACCTGGGTTTCTTGATGCCCACTGTGCATATCCGTGACAACCTCGACCTGGCCCCCAGCGCTTATCGCCTGACCCTGATGGGGGTAATCCTGGCCGAAGCCGAGATCTACCCGGACCGCGAACTGGCGATCAACCCCGGCCAAGTGTTCGGTACCCTCAACGGCATTACCGCCAAAGATCCGGCTTTCGGCCTGGAAGCGGTGTGGATCGAAGTCAGCCAGCGCAGCCAGGCGCAGTCCCTCGGTTACACCGTGGTGGATGCCAGCACCGTGGTCGCCACGCACCTCAACCAGATTCTCTACAAGCACTCCCACGAGTTGATCGGCCACGAGGAAGTCCAGCAATTGATGGGCTTGCTGGCCAAATCGTCGCCAAAACTGGCCGAAGAGCTGGTGCCTGGCGTGCTGTCACTGTCGCAGTTGCTCAAGGTGTTGCAAGCGCTGTTGGCCGAACAGGTGCCCGTGCGCGACATTCGCAGCATTGCCGAGGCCATCGCCAACAATGCCGCCAAGAGTCAAGATACTGCCGCTCTGGTGGCGGCGGTGCGTGTCGGCGTGTCCCGCGCAATCGTGCAAAGCATTGTAGGGACTGAGTCGGAGCTGCCTGTGATCACCCTGGAGCCCAGGTTGGAACAAATATTGCTCAATAGTATTCAGAAGGCAGGGCAAGGCCAGGAAGAGGGCGTTTTACTGGAGCCAAGCATGGCTGAAAAGCTGCAGCGTTCGTTGATCGACGCCGCACAGCGCCAGGAAATGCAGGGCAACCCGGTGATCCTGCTGGTGGCCGGCCCGGTTCGCGCGATGTTGTCGCGGTTCGGACGCCTGGCCGTACCGAATTTGCACGTGTTGGCTTACCAGGAAATTCCTGACAATAAGCAAGTGACTATTGTCGCGACAGTTGGGCCCAATGGCTGAGGTAGTGGGTTATGCAAGTTAAGCGTTTTTTCGCCGCCGATATGCGTCAGGCCATGAAACTGGTCCGTGATGAGCTGGGCGCCGATGCCGCGATTATCGGTAACCGTCGGATTGCCGGCGGTGTCGAGCTGACGGCTGCCCTGGATTACACGCCCCAGGCGCTGGCCCCGCGCGTGCCAAACATGGAGCTCGAAGACGAGCTGCGCAAGACCGCCTCGCGCATTGTGTCGGCCCAGGCTGAACTGAGCATGCGTGGCGACAGCGATGCCAGCACCAATCGCCAGCTGTTTGCCGGCCTGCCGCTGACCGCCGCCGAGCCGCTGGTTGAACCCACCTTTGTCGAACCGCCGCGTCCTGCAGCGCCTGCCCCGGCTGCCGCAGTTGACCAGCGCGTGATTGACTCGATGCGTTTTGAACTCAACGGCCTGCGTGAATTGCTCGAAGTGCAGCTCGGCTCGCTGGCCTGGACCCAACTGCAAGGCAGCAAGCCGCAGCAAGCCAACCTCTGGCGTCGCCTGCAACGCATCGGCCTGTCCGGCCCGTTGTCCCGCGACCTGCTGGCCTTGACCGCTGAAGTCGAGGAGCCGCGCCAGGCCTGGCGCATGCTGCTGGCGCACTTGGCGCGCATGATTGCCACGCCGGAAATCGAACCCCTGGAAGAGGGCGGTGTAATCGCCATGGTCGGCCCCGCCGGCATGGGCAAGACCACGACCCTGGCAAAGCTTGCGGCCCGTTACGTGCTTAAATATGGCGCGCAGAATATCGCCCTGGTGAGCATGGACAGTTACCGTATCGGCGCTCAGGAGCAGCTCAAGACCCTGGGCCGCATCCTCAACGTGCCGGTGACCCATGTCGACCCGGGCCAGTCCCTGGCCAATGCCCTCGACCCGTTGCTGCGCAAGCGCGTGGTGCTGATCGATACCGCCGGCCTGCAAGCCAGTGATCCGGCGCTGCGCATGCAGCTCGAAAGCCTGGCCGGGCGAGGCATCAAGTCAAAAAATTACCTGGTGCTTGCAACCACCAGCCAGAAACAGGTTCTTACCGCTGCTTATCACAGTTACAAGCGTTGCGGCCTGGCCGGTTGCATCCTCACCAAGCTCGATGAAACCGCGAGCCTGGGCGAGGTGTTGAGCCTGGCCATCAGCCATGAATTACCGGTTGCCTACCTCACCGACGGGCCGCGGATCCCGGATGATCTGCATCTGCCGCGCCGTCATCAGTTGGTCAGCCGTGCCGTGAGTGTGCAAATGCAAGACGAGCCTAGCGAGGAAGCGATGGCCGATATGTTCGCCGACCTTTACCACCACCCGGCTAAACGGGTGGGTTGAGGCAGGATGAACACCGTGAAATGTACCTACATCGATGGTCTGCAAGCGATTCACGCGGCCAAGCCATGTAGCCTGCGTCTAAGCAAGACAAGGTAAAGAAATAAAATGGGCAGCATGCATCCCGTACAGGTGATCGCGGTGACCGGCGGCAAAGGTGGCGTCGGGAAAACTAACGTGTCAGTGAATTTGTCCCTGGCCCTGGCAGAGCTTGGCCGTCGCGTCATGCTGCTGGATGCTGACCTGGGCTTGGCGAACGTGGACGTTCTGCTGGGGCTGACACCCAAACATACCCTGGCCGATGTGATCGAAGGCCGTTGTGAGCTGCGCGACGTGCTGCTCCAGGGCCCCGGAGGCATTCGCATCGTGCCGGCGGCCTCGGGCACCCAGAGCATGGTGCACCTGAGCCCCGCGCAGCATGCCGGGCTGATCCAGGCGTTCAGCGACATCGGCGACAACCTCGACGTGCTGGTGATCGACACCGCCGCCGGGATCGGCGAGTCGGTGGTCAGCTTTGTACGCGCAGCGCAGGAAGTGCTGTTGGTGGTGTGCGACGAGCCCACCTCGATCACCGATGCCTACGCGCTGATCAAACTGCTTAACCGTGACTACGGCATGAACCGCTTTCGCGTGTTGGCCAACATGGCCCAGAGCCCGCAGGAAGGGCGCAACCTGTTCGCCAAGTTGACCAAGGTCACGGATCGCTTCCTCGATGTGGCCTTACAATACGTCGGCGCAGTTCCCTATGACGAGTGTGTGCGCAAGGCCGTGCAAAAGCAGCGTGCGGTCTACGAAGCGTTCCCTCGTTCGAAATGCGCACTGGCGTTCAAGGCCATTGCCCAGAAGGTCGATACCTGGCCGTTGCCCGCCAACCCGCGGGGGCATCTGGAGTTTTTCGTCGAGCGTTTGGTGCATCAGACGAGCGCAGGACCGGTGCTATGACATCCAGCGGCTACAACCTTTACAAAAAGTCGGCACGTGACAGCCAGGGCGAATTGATCGAGCGCTATGCGCCGTTGGTCAAGCGCATTGCCTATCACCTGTTGGCGCGCCTGCCTGCGAGTGTGCAGGTCGAAGACTTGATCCAGGCCGGCATGATCGGCCTGCTTGAAGTCTCGACCAAATACGACGCCAGCAAGGGTGCCAGTTTCGAAACGTATGCGGGTATCCGTATCCGTGGCGCGATGCTCGATGAAGTGCGTAAAGGCGATTGGGCGCCGCGTTCGGTACACCGCAATACGCGCATGGTCAGCGATGCAATTCGGGCAATTGAAGCAAAAACCGGCCGTGACGCTAAAGATCATGAAGTTGCGGCCGAACTCCAATTGAGTCTCGACGATTACTACGGGATTTTGAACGATACCTTGGGCAGCCGCCTGTTCAGTTTCGACGACCTTTTACAGGACGGCGAGCACGAAGGGCTGCACGAGGACGGCGCGAGCGCGCATACGGAGCCGTCGCGCGACCTGGAAGATGAACGTTTCCAGGGCGCGTTGGCCGATGCAATCGCCAATTTGCCAGAGCGTGAGCGGCTGGTGCTGGCGCTGTACTACGACGAAGAGCTGAACCTCAAGGAAATCGGTGAGGTCCTGGGGGTCAGCGAATCGCGTGTCAGCCAGTTGCATAGCCAGTGCGCAGCCCGCTTGCGGGGCCGATTGGCCGAGTGGCGCGCGCGCTGACAGGCAGTGTGGGGGCACTGCAGACGCTGCCGTGAGATCGCAAGGTTTCGCGGGTGTGTGCCGTGGTGCCCTGGGCAGTCCTTTTTGTGTAACGCCTGTTGATTGAAATGGCGCGTCCAGGTGCTGGGCGCGTTTAAGACTGCTTGGAGGTCGAATTGGACAAGAACATGAAAATCCTCATCGTTGATGACTTCTCAACGATGCGGCGGATCATTAAAAACCTGTTGCGTGACCTTGGGTTCACCAACACGGTCGAGGCGGATGACGGCCTGACGGCCATTCCGATCCTCAACAGCGGGAGCATCGACTTTCTGGTGACCGACTGGAACATGCCGGGCATGACCGGTATCGACCTGCTGCGCCATGTGCGCGCCGATGAAAAACTGCGCAGCCTGCCTGTGCTGATGGTGACCGCCGAAGCCAAGCGCGAACAGATCATCGAAGCCGCCCAAGCCGGGGTCAACGGTTACGTGGTCAAGCCATTCACGGCACTGGCCTTGAAAGAGAAGATCGAGAAAATCTTCGAACGCATCCACGGCTAATGCCATCGCGGGGGAGCTATGGAGCATAACGAAACGTCACAGGGCGACTTTGAGTCGACCCTGAAAAAACATGCTCACCAGTTGGTCGACAGCCTGGAAAAAGGCCAGTTCGCCGATGCGGTGCAGTTGATCCATGAGCTTAACCAGACCCGTGACCGCGGCCTGTACCAGGAAGTGGGCAAGCTCACACGCGAGCTGCACAGCGCAATCGTCAATTTCCAGATTGACCCGCGCATGCCCCAGGCCGAAGAAATTTCCCAGATCACTGATGCCACTGAACGTCTGTCCTATGTGGTCAGGCTGACTGAGGCAGCGGCCAACCGCACCATGGACCTGGTGGAAAACGCCACGCCCCTGGTCAACGGCATGGCCACCGAAGCCCAGGCCTTGAGCCAGGACTGGGGCCGCTTCATGCGCCGCGAAGTGGGCGCTGAAGAGTTTCGTGAATTGGCGCGTCGCGTCGACGGGTTCCTGTCGCGCAGCGAACAGGAAAACCGCACGGTGGCCAGCAACCTCAACGACATCCTGCTGGCCCAGGATTACCAGGACCTCACCGGTCAGGTGATCAAGCGCGTGACCCAGTTGGTCACCGAAGTGGAAAGCAACTTGCTCAAATTGGTGCTGATGGCCGGCCAGGTCGATCGTTTTGCCGGCATCGAACATGACCGCGAAGCGATCCTCTCGGAAAAAGATCCACAAAAACATCTCGCCAAGGGTGAAGGTCCGCAGATTCATGCCGATAAACGTGAAGACGTTGTGTCAGGTCAGGATGACGTAGATGACCTGTTATCCAGTTTAGGCTTCTAAGGAGCACCCACATGAGCTTCGGCGCCGATGAAGAAATCCTTCAGGATTTCCTTGTAGAGGCCGGCGAAATTCTAGAGCAACTGTCCGAACAACTGGTCGAGCTGGAAAGCCGACCGGATGATGCGAACCTGCTCAATGCAATTTTTCGCGGTTTTCACACTGTAAAAGGGGGCGCCGGCTTCCTCCAGCTCCATGAGCTGGTGGAGTGCTGCCACATCGCCGAGAACGTCTTCGACATCCTGCGCAAGGGTGAGCGTCACGTCGACTCGGAATTGATGGACGTGATTCTCGAAGCACTGGATGCGGTCAACGGCATGTTCAGCCAGGTGCGTGAACGTGCGCCGATCACTGCCGCCACGCCGGAACTGCTGGCCGCCCTGGCGCGCCTGGCCGAACCTGCCGACACCGCGGCTGCGCCGGTGGTCGAGGCCGCACCGGAGCCGGTGGCGCAAGCCGAGCCGGACGTGACCGACAGCGAGTTCGAACAACTGCTCAACTCCCTCAGCGCGGTCAAGGCCGAGGCTGAAGCGCCGGTGCAGCCTGCCGCGACGCCGAGCAGTGAAGACATTACCGACGCCGAATTCGAGTCGTTGCTCGACCAGTTGCACGGCAAAGGCCAGTTCGCAGCAGATGCCGTGGCCCCGCCTGCCGCTGCGCCAGAAGCACCCGCTGCCAACGCCAGCACCGACATCACCGACGACGAGTTCGAGGCACTTCTCGACCAACTGCATGGCAAAGGCACCTTTGTGGCTGAAGCCCTGCCTGAGGTGGCGGCCACTGCCGCCGCTGCGCCAGCGGCCAGCGCAGCACCTGCCGATGATGGGCTGATCTCCGATCACGAATTCGAAGCCCTGCTCGACGAGTTGCACGGCAAAGGCAAGTTCAGCGAAGTGGCCCCGGCCGCGGCCGCGCAGGTTGCAGCACCAGCCACTGCGGCACCGGTTGCTGCCAAACCTGCGCCGGCTGCCAAGCCAGCACCTGCCGCCGCCCCGGCCCCTGCGCGTGCAGCGGCCCCAGCGGCAGCGGAAAAACCTGCCAGCGAAGCCGAAACCACCGTGCGCGTGGATACCGCGCGCCTGGACGACATCATGAACATGGTGGGCGAACTGGTGCTGGTGCGTAACCGCCTGGTGCGCCTGGGCCTGAACAGTGGCGACGAAGCCATGCAGAAGGCCGTGTCGAACCTCGACGTGGTCACCGCCGACCTGCAAACCGCGGTGATGAAAACGCGGATGCAGCCGATCAAGAAAGTCTTCGGCCGTTTCCCGCGCCTGGTTCGCGACCTGGCGCGCCAGCTCAAGAAAGAAATCAACCTGGAGCTGGTGGGCGAAGAAACCGACCTCGACAAAAACCTCGTCGAGGCCCTGGCCGACCCGCTGGTCCACTTGGTGCGCAACGCGGTCGACCACGGCGTAGAAACTCCGGAAGAACGCGAAGCTGCGGGCAAGTCCCGCAACGGCAAAGTGATTTTGGCGGCGGAGCAAGAGGGCGACCACATCCTGCTGTTGATCACCGATGACGGCAAAGGCATGGACCCGACCATCTTGCGCAATATCGCGGTCAAGCGCGGCGTGATGGACAAGGACGCCGCCGACCGCCTCACCGATACCGAGTGCTACAACCTGATCTTTGCCCCGGGGTTTTCGACCAAGACCGAGATCTCCGACGTGTCCGGGCGTGGCGTGGGCATGGACGTGGTGAAGACCAAGATCAGCCAGCTCAACGGCTCGATCAATATCTACTCGACCAAGGGCCAGGGCTCCAAGATCGTCATCAAGGTGCCGTTGACCCTGGCGATCATGCCGACCCTGATGGTGATGCTGGGCAACCAGGCGTTCGCCTTCCCGCTGGTCAACGTCAACGAGATCTTCCACCTCGACCTGTCGCGCACCAACGTGGTGGACGGCCAGGAAGTGGTGATCGTGCGCGACAAAGCGTTGCCGCTGTTCTACCTCAAGCGCTGGCTGGTGGCCTCGGCCGCCCATGAAGAACAGCGCGAAGGCCATGTGGTGATTCTGTCCGTGGGCACCCAGCGCATCGGCTTTGTGGTCGACCAACTGGTGGGCCAGGAAGAAGTGGTGATCAAGCCTTTGGGCAAGATGCTGCAGGGAACCCCAGGCATGTCGGGCGCAACCATTACCGGTGACGGTCGCATCGCACTGATTCTCGATGTTCCGAGCATGCTCAAGCGTTACGCCGCACGGCGTATTTGATTTTGGTGGGGCAGGGCGGTCATGCCCGCCCCGCCTAACGGAGTGTTTATGGCAGTCAAGGTCCTGGTGGTGGACGATTCGGGTTTCTTCCGCCGCCGCGTCTCGGAAATTCTTTCCGCTGATCCAACGATCCAGGTGGTCGGCACTGCCACCAACGGCAAAGAGGCGATCGATCAAGCCATTGCCTTGAAGCCGGACGTGATCACCATGGACTACGAGATGCCGATGATGGATGGCATCACGGCCGTGCGCCACATCATGCAACGCTGCCCTACACCGGTATTGATGTTTTCCTCGCTGACTCACGAAGGCGCGCGGGTGACCCTCGACGCTTTGGATGCCGGCGCGGTGGACTTTTTGCCGAAGAATTTCGAAGACATCTCGCGCAACCCTGACAAGGTCAAGCAGATGCTGTGCGAGAAGGTGCACAGCATTTCCCGCAGTAACCGTCGCAGCTTGTTCAGCACGCCCGCGCCAGCTGCCACGCCTGCGCCCGCAGCAGCGGCGCCGACCTCGTCGTTTGCGCGCCCGGCGCCTGCGCCCGTGGCCCGGCCTGCGGTCGCGCCGGTACGTGCCGCCGCAGCGTCGAGTGCGCATTCGCCCGCGCCCAAGCGCAAGGCTTACAAGCTGGTCGCCATCGGCACCTCTACCGGCGGCCCGGTGGCCTTGCAGCGGGTATTGACTCAACTGCCGGCCAACTTCCCGGCGCCGATTGTGCTGGTGCAACACATGCCGGCGGCGTTCACCAAAGCCTTCGCCGAGCGCCTGGACAAGCTGTGCCGTATCACCGTCAAGGAAGCCGAGGATGGCGACGTTCTGCGTCCTGGCCTGGCACTGCTGGCGCCGGGCGGCAAGCAGATGATGGTGGACGGGCGTGGCGCGATCAAAATCCTGCCGGGCGATGAGCGCCTGAACTACAAGCCGTGTGTGGACATCACCTTCGGTTCGGCGGCCAAGTCCTATGGCGACAAAGTTCTGGCGGTGGTGCTCACCGGTATGGGCGCCGATGGCCGTGAAGGTGCGCGCCTGCTCAAACAGGGCGGTAGCGCCATCTGGGCCCAGGATGAAGCCAGTTGCGTGATCTATGGCATGCCCATGGCCATCGTCAAGGCTGACCTGGCCGATGCGGTCTACAGCCTGGACGACATCGGCAAGCACCTGGTGGAGGCCTGCCTCTGATGGATGTGTTGAGCCTGATCGGCATCACCATGGCGTTTGTCGCCATCATTGGTGGCAACTACCTGGAAGGCGGCCACCTCGGCGCCTTGGCCAACGGCCCGGCAGCGCTGATCGTGATCGGTGGCACCGTGGGCGCGGCGTTGTTGCAGTCGCCCCTGAGCTCATTCAAGCGCGCCATGCAGATTCTGGTGTGGATCATTTTTCCGCCACGGGTCGACCTGGCAGGCGGTATCGACCGTGTGGTCAATTGGAGCCTCACCGCCCGCAAGGAAGGCCTGCTGGGCCTGGAAGGCGTGGCCGATGCCGAGCCTGACAGCTACGCGCGCAAAGGCCTGCAACTGTTGGTCGATGGCGCCGAACCGGAAGCGATCCGCAGCATCCTCGAAGTGGATTTCTACACCCAGGAAAGCCGTGATATCAATGCGGCCAAAGTCTTTGAAAGCATGGGCGGCTATGCGCCGACCATTGGCATCATCGGCGCGGTGATGGGCCTGATCCACGTGATGGGCAACCTGGCCGACCCTTCGCAACTGGGCAGCGGCATTGCCGTGGCATTTGTCGCGACCATCTACGGCGTGGCCAGTGCCAACCTGGTGTTGCTGCCGGTGGCCAGCAAGCTCAAGTCGATTGCCATGCGCCAGTCGCGTTATCGCGAAATGTTGCTCGAAGGCATCCTGTCGATTGCCGAGGGCGAAAACCCGCGCTCCATCGAATTGAAGCTTCAGGGCTTCATGGATTGATGGGTATGCACATTGACCTGTGGCCAGTGAGCTTTATGTGGCGAGCGAGCTTGCTCGCGCTGGGCTGCGAAGCAGCCCCAAAACCAGGTACCGCAATCTGTCTGAACAAACGCATTGCCTGGATGGGGGCCGCTTCGCGCCCCAGCGCGAGCAAGCTCGCTCGCCACAGTAAAGCGGCCAATAGCGGTCAGGGAGGTATTTGCCTGTGAGCCGTCGCCGTCGCGAGCCTGAAGAGCACGTCAACCACGAACGCTGGCTGGTGTCCTACGCGGACTTCATCACCTTGCTGTTCGCGTTTTTCGTGGTGATGTACTCGATCTCGTCGATCAACGAAGGCAAGTACAAGATCATTTCCCAGGCGCTGGTCGGCGTGTTCAACGATGCCGAGCGGGCGCTCAAGCCGATCCCCATCGGCGAAGAGCGGCCCAAGACGGTGACCCCGGCCAAGCCCCTGGTCAATGACAGTGATGAAACCGCCGCCGGCATCCAAGGCACCAGCGACCCGCTCAAAAGTATCGCCGACGATATCAGTGCCGCCTTTGGCGACCTGATCAGCTCCAACCAGATGACCGTGCGCGGCAATGAGTTGTGGGTGGAGATCGAGCTGAACTCCAGTCTGTTATTCGCCAGTGCCGATGCGTTGCCCAGTGACCAGGCGTTCACGATCATCGACAAGGTGGCGGCGATCCTCAAACCGTTTGAAAACCCGATCCACGTGGAAGGCTTCACCGACAATTTCCCCATCAGCACCGCGCAGTACCCGACCAACTGGGAACTGTCCTCGGCCCGCGCGTCGAGCATCGTGCGCATGTTGGCCATGCAGGGCGTGAACCCCCAGCGCCTGGCGTCGGTGGGCTATGGTGAATTCCAGCCGGTGGCCAATAACGCCACGGTGGAAGGCCGCGCCCGTAACCGCCGGGTGGTGCTGGTGGTCTCGCGCAACCTGGATGTGCGTCGCAGCCTGACCGGTACTGGCACTGCCAATGCCACCCCGGATGCGGCGTTGAAGCGTGCTGGCACACAAACTGCACCGCCCGTTGTCAAGCCGCCGGTCCGACCGAGTAACGTCAATTCTCCGTCGCTGGCTCAATAACCGTATGCAATGTCTCGGTCGCGCCTGTGCCCGCCGGGAGGAACCAACCGAATGAGAGTCTGGGCAGTTGCCAATCAAAAGGGTGGGGTCGGCAAGACCACCACTTCCATCGCCTTGGCCGGCTTGCTGGCCGAAGCGGGCAAGCGTGTGGTCGTGGTTGACCTGGACCCCCATGGTTCCATGACCAGCTATTTCGGCTACGACCCGGATGCGCTGGAACACAGCTGCTATGACTTGTTTTTGCACAAGGGCAGCGTGCCGGCGGATCTGCCTGGGCAACTGCTGTTGCCCACCAGCAACGAAAGCATTTCCCTGCTGCCGTCGAGCACTGCCCTGGCCACCCTGGAGCGCCAGTCGCCAGGCCAGAGCGGCCTGGGCCTGGTGATCGCCAAGACCCTGGCGCAGCTGTGGCAGGACTTCGATTACGCGATCATCGACAGCCCGCCGTTGCTCGGCGTGCTGATGGTCAATGCGTTGGCGGCCAGCCAGCAATTGGTGATCCCGGTGCAGACCGAGCACCTGGCGGTCAAGGGCCTGGAGCGTATGGTCAGCACCCTGGCGATGATCAACCGTTCGCGCAAGCAGGCGCTGCCGTTCAGTATCGTGCCGACCTTGTTCGACCGTCGCACCCAGGCGTCCCTCGGCACCTTGCGCGTATTGCGCGATGCCTACCCGGACACCATCTGGAATGGCTACATCCCGGTGGACACGCGCCTGCGTGACGCCAGCCGTGCCGGGCTCACACCGTCGCAGTTCGACGGCAAGAGCCGTGGCGTGCTGGCCTACCGTGCGTTGCTCAAGCACCTGCTGTCGCAACAGCTTGTGGCGCAGGTGGCGTGATGAACCGTCCTGTCGAATTCAAGACCCGCCCGCAACTGGCTCTGGAATCCTACCTGGATGCCTTGCTGCAGGATGCGACGGCCGAGGAACTGCCAGAACCGATTCTGGTACTTGAGCCTGCTGTCGAACCCGAAAGCCCGCTGGATGAATTCCAGCAGGCGGTGATGGAAGAACAGGCGCGGGATGCGCAGGTGGTGGAGGCTCCCGTGGTGGTGCCAAGCGTCCCGGCGGTGTTGGCGCCCCCGGTGGTTGAACCGCTGGTGGAAGTGCACCTGCCGCCCAGCCTCACGCCGCCGCCGGTGACGGGCGACGGTCGCCCCTGGTGGGCTGCCGAGCCGTTCGAGTGCCTGCTGTTCGACGTCGCCGGGTTGACCCTGGCGGTGCCGCTGGTGTGCCTGGGCTCGATCTATTCCCTGGAAGGCCAGGAGCTGACGCCGCTGTTCGGGCAGCCGGAGTGGTTCCTCGGCATCCTGCCCAGCCAGGCCGGCAACCTCAAGGTGCTGGATACGGCGCGCTGGGTGATGCCCGACCGCTACCGCGATGATTTTCGCCAGGGCCTGCAATACGTGATCTCGGTGCAGGGCTACGAGTGGGGGCTGGCGGTGCATCAAGTCAGCCGCTCGTTGCGCCTGGACCCCAATGAAATCAAATGGCGCAGCCACCGCGGCCAGCGGCCGTGGCTGGCGGGCACGGTGATTGAACACATGTGCGCGTTGCTGGATGTCGCCGAACTGGCCGAGTTGATCGCCAGCGGTGCGGTGAAGGCAATGCCACAGAACAAACGCAGTTGATTGAACAATAAGGGCCGTGCGGTTGCGCGGCCTACGTGCACACACGCCGTCGATAGCGGCATTTGAAGGGGTCAGATGAATGAACAAGTCAGCGTCCGCACAAGGTTTGGATGATCCGATCCTGCAATGGGTGACCTTCAAGCTGGACAACGAAACCTACGGCATCAACGTGATGCGCGTGCAGGAAGTGCTGCGCTACACCGAGATCGCCCCGGTTCCAGGCGCGCCAAGCTACGTGCTGGGCATCATCAACCTGCGCGGCAATGTGGTGACGGTGATCGACACCCGCCAGCGGTTCGGCCTGGACACGGTTGAAGTCAGCGACAACACCCGTATTGTGATCATCGAGGCCGACAAGCAAGTGGTCGGCATCCTGGTCGACAGCGTGGCCGAGGTGGTTTACCTGCGCCAATCGGAAGTGGAAACCGCACCGAACGTGGGTAACGAAGAGTCGGCCAAGTTCATCCAGGGCGTGTGCAACAAGAACGGCGAACTGCTGATTCTGGTTGAGCTGGACAAGATGATGAGCGAAGAAGAATGGTCGGAACTGGAGAGCATCTGATTGTTCCTTGAGGCAGCGGTGATTGTCCTGGCCCTGTTGTGGGCCGGGACCTTGGCGTTTGTGCTGCGCTCTATGCGCCAGCAGCGGGAGTCAGCCTTGCAACAGGCCGAGCGCGATGCGGTGCGCGACCGGCGCATTCTGGAACTGGTCAAGCGTGTTGATCACTTCCAGCAAAGTGCGGTGCGGGTTGGGGATGAAGTGCATGAACTGCGCGCGATTCTCGCGCCGTTGCCCGACAGGTTGGTGCAGTTGGAGCAGCGTGATCCGTCGAACCTGTCGTTTGCCCAGGCGGCCAAGCTGGTTGGCATGGGGGCGACGGTGGATGAGTTGACCCAGTCGTGCGGGCTGACCCAGGCTGAGGCGCAGTTGATGAGCAAGTTGCACAAGGGCTGATTCTCGATAGCGGCCTGGCAGCCGACGCTTCTCTACCTTGCGCCCAACGATCCAACTGTGGGAGCTGGCTTGCCTGCGATGACGGCCTGCCAGCCGACATCTATCTGCCTGACAGCCCACATTTTGATCTGCATACCTCAATCAATTTTCTCCAGCCACAGACTTTTCCTGTTCCCCAAAGGTCAACATCCTTCAAGCACCTTGACCCAGGAGATTCTCCCAAATGACCGCCCCCAAAGCCCTGTTGATCCTCCACGGCAAACAAGCCCTCAACGAGGATGTGCGCGCTGCTGTGCTGTCGCGGCGTGAGCAGGGTGGGGAGTTGGCGGTGCGGGTGACCTGGGAGGGCGGTGATGCCCGGCGACTGGTCAATGAAGCCCTGGCCGAGGGGTACACCCATATCATTGCCGGCGGTGGCGACGGCACCTTGCGCGATGTGGCCGAAGCCATGGCCCATGCCAACACTGACGCCAGCCTGGTGCTGATGCCCCTGGGCACCGCCAATGATTTCGCCAAAGCCGCCGGCGTGCCGTTGGAGCCGGCTGGCGCCCTGGCCTTGCTGGACGTACAGCCCAGGGCGATCGACCTTGGCCAGGTGGGTGGGCAAATCTTCTTGAACATGGCCACCGGTGGTTTTGGCAGCCAGGTCACGGCCAACACGTCCGAAGACCTGAAGAAGGTCTTGGGCGGTGCCGCGTACCTGTTCACCGGTTTAACCCGCTTCAGTGAATTGAAAGCCGCCTACGGTGAATTGGAAGGCCCGGATTTCCATTGGAAAGGCGAGTTGCTCGCGTTGGGCATCGGCAACGGTCGCCAGGCCGGTGGCGGGCATGTGCTGTGCCCCGGAGCATTGGCTGATGACGGGCTGTTGGATGTCAGCATCTTGCCGGCGCCTCAAGAGGTGGTCGGCACGTTGCGTGAGTTGATGAACAACGGCTGGGGCCTGGACACCATGTTCGTGCGCGCACGCCTGCCCTGGGTGAAGATCAAGGTCGCACAAGGCTTGTACATCAACCTCGACGGCGAGCCGCTGGAAGGCGACGACCTGCACTTCGAGGCGCTGCCCAAGGCCCTGCGCGTGCACTTGCCGCTGGGTTCGCCGTTAGTCGTCCAGGCTGATGATCTGCTCACGCACGGCAAATAGCACCAGGCCCGCCACGTCAAAAATCTGCAAGCGCTTCATGATCTGCGAGCGGTGGGCTTCGACAGTCTTGATGCTCAGGCCCAGGCCGTGGGCAATTTCCCGGGTGGATTTGCCGCGCACGATCAAGCGCAGGATTTCCAGTTGCCGCGCCGTCAGGTTGTGGCTGTGGGCGACAGGCGCGCTGGAGTCCTGGCTACGGATCAGCGCCTGGTTGATCACTGTGTGGGCGATGGCAGGGCTCAGATAGCGTTCGTTGTTACGCAGAGCCAGCAGGGCATGTTCCAGCTCGTTGGCGGTGGTGTCTTTGAGCAGGTAGCCGTGGGCACCAGACTCCAGGGCGCGCATGATCATCTCGGGATCGGTGTGCATCGACAGGATCAGCACTTTGCACTTGGGGTAGGCGCGCTTGAGTTGCTGCAAGGCATCCAGGCCCCCGGTGTGTTTCATCGACAGGTCCAGCAGCACAATGTCGGGCTGCAGGGCGCAGAATTTCTCAAGCAGTTGCGCGCCATCGCTGGCCTCTCCAACGACGGCGTAGCCGGGGATATCCAGGATCAGTGCACGCACGCCGGCGCGGATCAAGGCATGGTCATCGACCAGGAGCAGATTGCAGGTCACCGGAGAACCTTATGGGCACTGGCCCGTTCGAGGGCGCGGGGGGGCCAGGGGAAAAGTGCGTGGATGCGTGTGCCGTTGCCCGGCTGGCTGCTGACGGACACGGTGCCGCCCAACTGGTGGGCCCGTTCGCACATGCCGGCCATGCCCCGTTGGCCTTCCTTGCCGGGGTCGGCGGCAGGTGCGAAGCCCTGGCCGTCATCGCATATCGTCAGTGACAGCCCTTCCGGCAAGCGTTGCAGGCGCACCAGCAGGTTGTGTGCCTTCGCATGGCGCAGCATGTTGGTGACCGCTTCCTGGGTGATGCGAAAGGCCGCCACGGCCATTTCTTCGGGAATGCCGGTGAGGCGTTGCTGACACTCCAGGCTCCAGCACACCTGGGTATTTTCCAGGGCCTTGAGCAGGTGCGCGCGCAGGCTGGCTTCCAGCCCCAGGCTTGCCAGTTGGCGAGGGTTGAGAATGGCGGACACGTCGCGCACCTTGGCCAGGGTTTCATTGAGCGTATTGCATAGCACCGAGCAATGAATTTGCAGGTCTTGGGGCAGTCGACGCTGCAACCATTCGCTCTGCAACTTGGCGGCGGTCAGCAGTTGGCCGATGTCATCGTGCAGCTCGCGGCTGAGGCGGTGGCGTTCGTTTTCCTGGACTTGCAGCAGGCGGTCGGCCAGCTCCTGGGGCTGGAACTTGATGGCTTTGCGCGAGCGCCACTGGTGCAGGGCGACCACTGCCAACGTGACTAGGTTGAGCAACACAATCACTAATGGCAGCGGCGCGCCTTGCAGGTAAACCCACAGGCTGACCAGCACTGAGCACAGGCACAGGGCAAGGATGAGGGGGCGCGCATGGCGGCGGGACACGAACCTTGCGATGAGTGACTTGAGGCTGGCGTACATAGCGGATGGAGCCAATGAGGGTTCACTGCGCGAAGACCGGTCACGGCGGTTGACTGGGCTCTGTCGAGAGTGCGGTGCCGGATCGTGGTTATCCATAATGAAGTTGCTTCATTTCGAGCGGGGCATGGTACCACCACTATTACCGTTGGTCGCCTGGCATATTCCTCCCTCGATATATTAACCACGTCAATGCCCTGACGGTCAGGCCAGCGCTCTTGAGTTGTATTAGTTAGACTGATTTGTACAATTTTTAAGGTGCTGGCTAATTGATATTTCTTCAGTCTCTAGAAGTGTTTCATCTTTGGCTTAAACGGTCGCTTTTAGATAACACGGTATTAAATACGACCTCTCCTTGATTTAAGACCTCTGCTGTAGACGCTGCTGATGGCCGTAGTCTTTTTGCGGAATCTGCGAGGTCACCGTGGCAATCAGCGAAGTTTGCTCACTGTCATCCAGGCCCAGTTCCCCGGTACGGATGTCAATCAGCTCCAGTTGCCAAGCCAGTAACCTCAGGCAGTCGTGCAACGCCTCCAGGGCCTGGTCATGCAGTTGCACCGGGCTCACGGCATTGGCGATCAGGTATTGAATATGCCGGGAGAACTCGCTGATCGCCTGCAAGGCCAGGCCATCGGCTTTTTCTGCCAGTTTGGCCAAGCTGGTTTTCATGCAGTCGATGGCGTCGCTGTCATTGCGGATCAAATGCAGGTGGTTCAGGCATTCCTCGGACTTGGCCAGCAGCATTTCGGCTTCCAGCAAAAACTCGGGAAGCGCGGTTTGCCATTCGTTCGCGCTATTCATCATGCAAGTCTCCACAACTTAAGGTCGGGTGATGAGATGTCGCACCGGGTGAATGGCTTAAAACTAGCGCTGAAATACGACTGGGGCGTGTAGGTTGCTTCCGATAATCCAGTAGGACGTTTATTGAAAAACTCACGAATGCCGCCTTTAACCGCTGTTAGGCGGGATGACGCAACTTCAGTTGCCGATACGTGAGTGCCTGAAAGGCCCGTAGACCAAGGGCTTGGGTGGGCAAACAAAAGCCTGACTCCATTCATGCAATGAGAATGGCGTCACATTAATGGCTATTAGATATCGCGAATATCAGGTTGGGCCTGATTGCGTATAGGGGAATCCCCTATGTGGTGGAACTGCACGTCAATTCGACTGTCGCGCAAGGCGGCTTGATAGAGCATCAAGGGCCCAAGCAGTAAAGCATGATGTCAGTGTGACATCAATGGATTTACATGGCATTTTATTGGGGTCAAGGTCCGGCGCTTGCCGCCGATAACGTGCTTATACAGCTGCATACCCTTTCACGCGCCTGCGGCGTGTACACCAGGAGCTTTTAATGGCCGGCATTCTCGACACGGTAGATCAACGCACGCAATTGGTGGGTGAGAATCGCCTGGAAATTCTCATGTTCCGCCTCTTCGGACGGCAGTTGTTCGCGATCAACGTGTTCAAAGTGCAGGAAGTGCTGCAGTTGCCCAAGCTGACCCTGATGCCCCAGCGCCACCCGTTCGTGTGTGGGGTGGTCAACCTGCGTGGCCAGACCCTGCCGGTGATCGACCTGTCCCAGGCCATCGGTATGCGTCCTTTGGTGCCGGGCCCCAACAGCACCATTATCGTCACCGAATATAATCGCTCGGTGCAGGCGTTCCTGGTGGGCGGTGTCGACCGCATCGTCAACATGAACTGGGAAGCCATCCTGCCGCCGCCGACCAGCGCCGGTCGCCAGCACTACCTCACCGCCATCAGCAAGGTCGATGAGCAACTGGTGGAAATCATCGACGTGGAAAAAGTCCTCGCCGAGATCGTGCCCTACAACGCCAAGGTCTCCCGGGACAAACTTGAAGACCCGGTGCTGGAGCGTGCCCGTGGCCGCGAAGTGCTTCTGGTGGATGATTCCAACGTGGCGTTGTCGCAGTTGCGTGACACCCTGGGCCAGTTGGGCGTGAAGATGCACGTCGCCAGCGACGGTCTCAAGGCACTGAACATGCTCAAGGCTTGGGCCGACAGCGGCCAGGTGATGACCGACAAACTGCTGATGATCTTCACCGACGCCGAAATGCCCGAGATGGATGGCTACCGTCTCACTACCGAAATCCGCAACGACCCGCGCCTGCGTGGTCTGTACGTGGTGATGCACACCTCGCTGTCGGGCAGCTTCAATGACTCGATGGTCAAGAAGGTCGGCTGCGACAATTTCCTCTCCAAATTCCAGCCGGACAAGCTGGTGGACGTGGTACGCCAGCGACTGATGTTGGACGAAATGCCCGCCTGACTTTAGGATGACACTTTGTTTCCTAGGAAGGCAGGCCCATGCTGCGTCTCAGCGCGTTGTACCGTTACCCCTTGAAGTCCGGCAAGGCCGAAGCCTTGCAGCAGATTGGCCTGGATAAACTCGGGTTGGACGGGGATCGACGCTGGATGCTGGTGGATGAAGCCAGCGGGCGGTTCCTGACGCAACGGGCCGTGGCGAAGATGAGCCAGCTCTCGGCGTTGTGGAACAGCAGCGGGGGCCTGACCCTGAGTTCGCCGGGCTACGCGCCATTGGATGTGGCATTGCCGGGCAGCGCCAGCGAACTGCGTGGTGTGACCATCTGGCGCGATACGCTGCGTGTGCCGGATGCTGGCGATGAGGCCGCGGCCTGGGTCAGCGCATTCATTGGCAAGCCGACGCGCCTGGTGCAACTGCCCCTGGAACGTGCGCGCACCACCGAAGCCGGGTATGGCAAGGATGACGACAAGGTCGGCTTCGCTGACGGCTACCCGTTGCTGTTGATCGGCCAGGGCTCCCTCGACGACTTGTGTGAAAAGATCGGCCGCCCGATGCAGATGCTGCGTTTTCGTCCCAACCTGGTCATCGAGGGCGCCGAGGCTTTCGCCGAAGACGGTTGGAAGCGCTTGCGCATCGGCGACGTGGAGTTTCGGGTGGTCAAGCCGTGCTCGCGGTGCATCCTCACCACAGTCGACCCCCAGACCGGTGAGCGCAGCCCCGACCGCGAGCCTTTCGCGACGCTGCAAACCTACCGCAAGACCGAAAAGGGCGCGATGTTCGGCCAGAACCTGGTCAACGATGGCATCGGGCGCCTGGAAGTCGGCATGCCGGTAACGGTGCTGGAATAAAAAAGCCCGTCTCGTGGGAGACGGGCTTTTTGTGTGCCGGGTACCGCTTAGCCGCGGTATTCACACAGGTAGGCGGTGTCCACCGCAACCTTCAACTGGAACTTGCTGTTGGCCGGTACGTTGAACTGGCTGCCGGCAGCGAAGGTTTCCCAGTCGCTGCTGTCGGGCAGCTTCACGGTCAGGGCGCCGGAGACAACGTGCATGATTTCACGTTGGGCGGTGCCGAATTCGTATTCACCCGGAGCCATCACGCCGATGGTCGCCGGCCCTTCTGCGGTGCCGAAAGCGATCGACTTGACGGTGCCGTCGAAGTACTCGTTGACTTTGAACATGGGTGGATCCTCGGAAAAGATGGATGCTTACGCTCATCACTGCAGGCGCGGGCTTCTGTGGCGAGGGAGCTTGCTCCCGTTGACTGCGTAGCAGTCCCCGTTTTTTGGGGGAGCTTCGCACCCCAGCGCAAGCAAGCTTGCTCGCCACAGGATTTCGTTGGTGCAGGTGGGCAGCATCAAAGGAAAATGGCTGGCCAGTATGCCCAAGGCTGTGGACGCTGCCTAGACCGGCAATATCAGCGGCAGCAGGCGTGCGGTGTTGCGTGCATCCTCCAGGGCGCGATGCTGCTGGCCATTGAACTGCATTCCGGCCAATTGCAGCGCACCATTGAGCCCCAGCGGCTTGTCCAGGCGCCGGGCCTTGGCAAAGCGTTGCTTGAGGTTCACATGCGGGGTGTCGCCCAAGGCGCTGGCGAGGCCATGGCGCTGCCACTCCAGCTCAAGCTGCACGCGATCATAGTCACCCCAACTGGCCCAGCCTTCCAGGCGTGGCTGATGTTGGCCCAGCCAGCGCTCGAACAGCGGCCACACCTCGGTGATCGGCGCGGCCATGTCGATATTGGCCTGGGTGATATGGGTGAGTTTGCGGCAAAAGGGTGTCAGCAATGGCCGGCGCAAGGGCCGCACAAAGCGCTGGAAGTGGTCCAGTTCGCGGCCCTGGCGGTTGACCAGGCTGGCGCCGATCTCGATGACTTCCATCTCTGTCACGGGCCAGCCGCCGTCATCCGTTGTGGCTTCAAGGTCAATAATCAGCCAATGAGGCATGTGCAGGTTCCCGTACTCGTCCCTTCCTGATGGGGATAGAGCGTAGCCCGGCCCTGTAGTTCCGCCTAGGGGCGTTATTCGATCTCCAGCAAAACCTGACGGTTGCGCACCTGGTCGCCCGTCATGACGCGCATCTCCTTGACGGTGCCATCGATGCCGGCCTTCAACGGGTGCTCCATTTTCATCGCTTCGAGCACCAGCAACAGTTGGCCTTTGCTGACGGTCTCACCGACGCACACCCGTATATCGACGATGGCGCCGTCCATGGGCGCCTGGACCGTGCCGCTGCTGGCGTCGGCCTGGCGGCTGGCGACTTGCTGGGTGCGGTCGGTGACGGTCAGCCCTGGTAGCCATAGCCGGTTGCCGTCCAGGTGATAAGCGATGCGGCGGCGGACCCCCTTGATGACGAGGCTGGCGTGACGGCCGTCGGTGGTGAGTTGCAGGTCGTCAACGCTGACGCTGTGGAGTTGGCCGTTGGCCTCCAAACGGTACGTTACGGGGACACTCGCCGTATTGCGCCAGCGCGCAAGTGTTTGGGTGTGCTGGTTGGCGCTGTGTTGATAAAACAGCGCGGCGGCCAGCTTGAGCTGTTCAGCGGTCGCCGTCTGCTGTGGGATGACGCTGAAGTGTTCGGCGATCAACCCCGTGCTGAAGTCGCCATTGATAAAGTCCGGGTGCTTGAGCAGGTCGATGAGCAAACGCTGGTTGGTCGCCACGCCCAGCAATACGCTGTCTTCCACGGCCCGCAGCAGTTTTCGCCGGGCTTCTTCGCGGCTGGCGCCGTGGGCGATGATCTTGCCCAGCATCGGGTCGTAGAACGGGCTGACGGTTTGGCCTTCAAGCAATCCATGGTCGATGCGTACGCCGGGGGCTGGTTCCCAACGCAACACGTCACCGGTTTGCGGCAGGAAGCCCTGGGCCGGGTCTTCGGCGTACAGGCGTACTTCCATGGCGTGGCCGGTCAGGGTCACCTGTGATTGGGTGAGTGGCAGCGGTTGGCCGGCGGCGATCTGCAACTGCCAGTCCACCAGGTCGAGGCCGGTAATCATCTCGGTGACGGGGTGTTCGACTTGCAGGCGCGTGTTCATTTCCAGGAAATAAAACTGGCCGTTGCGGTCGAGCAGAAACTCCACGGTGCCGGCACCTACATAGTTCACCGCCCGCCCGGCCTTGAGCGCGGCTTCGCCCATGGCCTGGCGCAGATCGGGCGTCATCACGGGGCAGGGCGCTTCTTCAATGACTTTCTGATGGCGGCGCTGTATCGAACAGTCGCGTTCGCCGAGGTAAATGAGGTTGCCATGGCTGTCGCCGAACAGCTGCACTTCCACGTGGCGCGGGTCGATCAGCGCCTGTTCGAGGATCAGCTCGTCGCTGCCGAACGCATTCATGGCTTCCGAGCGTGCGGTGCGCAGTTGCTCCAGCAGCTGTTCGCGCTGGTGCACCAGGCGCATGCCACGCCCACCGCCACCGGCGCTGGCCTTGATCATCAGTGGGAAGCCGATGCGTTCGGCTTCCCGTTGCAGGGTGGCATCGTCCTGGGCACTGCCTTGATAGCCGGCGATGCAAGGTACGCCGGCGTCGAGCATGGCGAGTTTGGACAGGCGTTTGCTGCCCATCAGTTCGATCGCCTCGGCGCTGGGGCCGATGAAGGTGAGCGTGGCCTGCTGGCAGGCGCGGGCGAAGTCGGGGTTTTCCGAGAGGAAGCCGTAGCCGGGGTGAATGGCGTCGGCGCCGGTCAGTTGGGCGGCGGCGAGGATGGCCTCTGTGTTCAGGTAGGACTGGTGGACGGGCGCCGGGCCGATGTGTACGGCTTCGTCGGCCATCTGCACGTGCAGGGCATCGGTATCCGCGTCGCTGTACACGGCCACGGTGCGGTAGCCGAGGGCCTGGGCAGTGCGCTGGATGCGGCAGGCGATTTCACCGCGGTTGGCGATCAGGATCTTGGTGAATGCGGGCATTGGGTTATCCCTTGGCTGATGGGGTGTTTGTTCTGGCCTCTTCGCGAGCAAGCCCGCTCCCACAGGTTGGAATGCATTTCAAATGTGGGAGCGGGCTTGCTCGCGAAGGCGTCATTTGCACCAACTCGGCTTTCGCTTCTGCACAAACGCCTGCGTCCCCTCAACCCCTTCTTCACTCCTCACCGCCTCGGCAAACCACTGCGCCCCGCGATCCAGCACGGCCTCAAGGGGCTCATCCACACTGGCCAGCAACAGCGCTTTAGTCCGTGCGTTCGCCCCCGGCGCACACTGCAACACCTGCCCCAATACCTCATCCACCCGCTGCGCCAATGCCTGGGCGTCGTGCTCGACAAAATGCACCACTCCCAGCCGCCCAGCCTCAACCCCATCAAACCGCGCCGCCGTCAGCGCCAGGCGCCGCGTGTGAGTAAGGCCAATACGCTTGACCACAAACGGCGCAATCTGTGCCGGCAACAACCCCAGGCGGGTCTCGGGCAAGCCGAACTGCGCCTGGCCCTCTGCAATCGCAATATCACTCACGCACGCCAGCCCGAACCCACCGCCCAGCACCGCGCCTTGCAGCACCGCGATCACCACGGGTGCCAGTGCCTGCACCTCTTGCAGCAAGGTGCCAAATGCGCGGTTCAACGCTTGCAGTTGATCTCCCGCGCTGACCAGATCCTTCACATCGGCCCCCGCGCAAAAATGCCCGCCCGCGCCGCTGATCACCACGGCGCGCACCTGGCTGTCCAACTGCGCCAGTACCGCACGCAGCTCATTGACCATTTCAAGGCTCATTGCATTGCGGCATTCGGGCCGGTTGAGGGTGATATGCAGCACGCCGTTGTGGGCTTCTAGCAGCAAGGTGTTCATGGTTTTTTACCGGGCAGGGTGCCCATCAGTTTGCAGATGATGCCCAGCATGATTTCGTCGGCACCGCCGCCAATCGACACCAGGCGCACGTCGCGATAGGCGCGGGCCACCGGGTTGTCCCACATGAAGCCCATGCCGCCCCAATATTGCAGGCAGCTGTCGCTGACCTCACGGCCCAGGCGCCCGGCCTTGAGTTTGGCCATGGAGGCCAGCCGCGTGACGTCCTGGCCCTTGATGTACTGCTCGGTGGCCTGGTAGACCAAGGCGCGCAGGCATTCGATTTCGGTGGCCAGTTCCGCCAGGCGGAAGTGGATCACCTGGTTGTCGATCAACGCCTTGCCGAAGGTTTGGCGCTCCTTGCAGTATTCGATGGTGCTGTCGATGCAGTACTCCAGGCCCTTGATCATATTGGCCGCGCCAAACAGGCGTTCCTCCTGGAACTGCAACATCTGCATCATGAAGCCCGCGCCTTCGTGGCCGATGCGGTTGCGTTGCGGTACGCGCACGCCGTCGAAAAACACCTGGGCGGTCTCGGAGCTGTGCATGCCGAGTTTTTCCAACGGCGGGCTGACGCTGATGCCGGGGCTGTTCATCGGCACCATGATCAGGGATTTGTTGATGTGCGGCTTGTCGTCCGAGGTGTTGGCCAGCAGGCAGATGAAGTCAGCGCTGGGCGAATTGGTGATCCACATCTTGCTGCCATTGATCACGTAGTCGTCGCCGTCCTTGCGCGCATGGGTCTTGAGCCCGGCCACGTCGGAGCCGGCGCCGGTTTCCGAGACGCCGATGCAGCCCACTTGTTCGCCGCTGATGGCCGGGCGCAGGAACTCTTCGCGCAGTTCATCGGAGCCGAAGCGCGCCAGGGCCGGAGTGCACATATCGGTCTGCACACCAATGGACATGGGGATGCCGCCGCAGCGGATGGTGCCGAACTCTTCGGCGGCGACAATGGAGTAGCTGTAGTCCAGGCCCATGCCGCCGAATTTTTCCGGTTTGGAGATGCCCAGCAGGCCGAGGTCGCCGGCCTTGCGGAAGATTTCGTGAATGGGGAAGCGCCCGGCTTTTTCCCATTCATCCACGTACGGGTTGATCTCGCGGTCGACGAAGGCGCGCACGGTGCGGCGCAGTTCCTGGTGTTCCTGGGTGAAGATCATTTTTATTGTTCTCCCTGTTGGGACGCGGAGCGTCCTGGTTTGCATTCCCACGCGGAGCGTGGGAACGATCACCCACGTGGAGCGTGGGAACGATCAGCGCGCCACGCCAAAGCTGTTCGGTTGCAGTTGCCGCAGTTCGGCGTCGTGACAGATATCCAGCACAAACCCGAGCAAGGTGCGGGTATCCCGTGGATCAATCAGCCCGTCGTCCCACAGGTTGGCGCTGCTGTAGAGGGCGGTGGACTGGCTGTCGAGCTTCTGCGCGGTGACCTGTTCGAGCATGTCGAGCACTTTGAGGTCGGGCACCAGGCCGTCCTTGAGTTGCTTGGCCTCGGTGACAATGCGCAGCACCTTGCCCGCTTGTGCGCCGCCCATCACCGCGGTGCGGCTGTTGGGCCAGGCGAAGATAAAGCGGGGGTCCAGGCCGCGACCGCACATGGCGTAGTTGCCGGCACCGTAGGAACCACCGACCACGATGGTGAGTTTAGGCACACGGGCATTGGCCACCGCCTGGATCATCTTCGCGCCGTGCTTGATCACCCCTTGCTGTTCCGACTCGGTGCCCACCATGAAGCCGGTGGTGTTATGCAAGAACAGCAGCGGCGTACGGCTCTGGTCGCACAGCTGGATAAACTGCGCGGCCTTGCTCGCGCCCTTCGGCGTGATGGGGCCGTTATTGCCGATCACTCCCACGGCGCGCCCCTGGATATGCAGATGGGCGCAGACGGTGTGGGGGTCGAACTCGCCCTTGAATTCCAGCAGGTTGGAACCGTCGGCCAGGCGCGCCAGGATTTCGCGCACGTCATAAGGCTTTTTCGGGTCATCGGGAATCAGCCCCAACAGCTCTTCAATCGGGTACAGCGGTTCGCGATAGGCGCGGGCTGGCGCGTGCGGCAAGCGGTCATTCCAGGGCAGCAGGCCCACAATTTCACGCACGATGCGCACGCCGTCGGCATCGTCTTGGGCCAGGTACTCAGCGGTGCCTGCGGTTTGCGCGTGCATCTGCGCACCCCCCAGTTCTTCATCGGTGGCGACTTCGCCGGTGGCGGCCTTGAGCAACGGTGGCCCGGCGAGGAACAGCTTGGCCTTGCCGCGCACCACCACCACGTAATCCGACAGGCCCGGCTGATACGCACCGCCGGCCGTGGCCGAGCCGTGCACCACGGTGATCTGCGGCAAGCCCATGGCGGACATGCGTGCCTGGTTGGCAAAGCTGCGCGCGCCTTCGACGAAAATCTCGGCTGCGTAGTTGAGGTTGGCGCCGCCGCTTTCGGCGAGGGTCACCACTGGCAGTTTGTTCTCCATGGCGATCTGTTGCAGGCGCAGGGATTTTTTCAGCCCGGAGGGGGAAATGGTGCCGCCTTTGATCGCGCTGTTGTTGGCCACCACCAGCATGCGCACGCCGCTGACATAGCCGATACCAGCGATCAGCCCACCCCCGGCGGCGCTACCGTCCTTGTCGTCGTGGAGTTTGTAGCCGGCCAGGCTGGCCAGCTCCAGGAAAGGCGCGCCGGGGTCCAGCAGCAGGTTGAGGCGCTCACGGGGCAGCAATTGGCCGCGCTTGTCGAACTTGGGCTTGGCTTCCTGGGCCTTGGCCAGCAGGGTGTGTTCCAGTTGGCGTAGCTGGGCAATGGACGCCAGCATGGCTTCGCGGTTTTGCGCGAACGCTGGGCTGTTAGGGTCGATCGTGGTTTCAATGACTGGCATGGCGTTATTGCTCCGCCTTGAGCACATCCGGCAGGTAGGCGCGGTGGAACCCGTTGAATGGCTCGCTCTGCGCCTGCGCCTTGTGCAGCGGCCATGCGCGGCTGCCCAGGCTGGCGGCGCCGTCGATGCGCAGGGTGCTACCGCTGATAAAGGCCGCAGCCGGGCTGAGCAGGAAGACGATGGCCGCGCTGACTTCCGACTCGGTGCCGATGCGCTTGAGCGGTACATGCTCACGCAGGGTGGGAATCACCGCCTTGAACGCGCCTTCGTAGGTGTCCATGCCGCTGGAGGCAATCCAGCCAGGCGCCACGGCGTTGACGCGCACCCCGGCATAGCCCCACTCAAACGCGGCGGTCTTGGTGAAGTTGCCCATCCCGGAGCGCGCCGCGCCGGAGTGGCCCATGCCGGGCATGCCGCCCCACATGTCGGCGAGCATGTTGACGATCGCGCCACCGTGCTTGCTCATCGACTGGTTGAACACTTCCCGCGCCATCAGGAAACCGCCCACCAGATTGGTGCGCAGTACGGTTTCAAAGCCCTTCTGATTGATCGCCGCCAGTGGCGACGGGTATTGGCCGCCCGCGTTATTCACCAGGCCATGGATGGGGCCGTGGTCGTGCAGGATCTGCGTGACCAGCGCTTCCACCGCCTCTTCCTCACGAATGTCACAGGCATGCCAATGGGCGACGCCGCCATCTTCAGCAATTTCCGCCGCGACCTTCTGCAGTTTTTCTGGCTTGCGCCCCACCAGGATCACGCAGGCACCAAGGGCCGCCAGCTCATGGGCGGTGCAGCGGCCAATGCCACTGCCGCCTCCGGTGACAATCACGGTTTGCCCCTTGAACAGGTCGGCTTTGAAGATCGAGTCGAAGGCCACGGCGACGGTCCTTTAGGTGAGTTGATCGGCAATGTGTTGCGGCACGGCGATGGGGATTTCCAGCAGTTGCTGGGCGAAGGCTTTGCCCTGGGGATCGATGCGCAGGCTGGCGATACCGCCGCCGCCCAGGGCGTTTTCCAGCAGGAAGTTGAGGCTGTGGCTGCCGGGCAAGTACCAGCGTTCGACGCGGCCATGGATCGGGTCGAGCACGTGGTCCATCCAGTCGACGATCACCTCCGGGGTCAGGGCTTCGGCGATCCACGGCAGGTAGTCGGGGTGGCGGGCGATCACGCCGATATTGCTGTGGTTGCCCTTGTCACCAGAGCGCGCCACGGCGAGTTTCACCAGCGGCACACTGGCATCGGCACGGCCCTGGGGCTTGGCCGGCTCGATGGGCGCAGCGGGCGTGAGCAGAGACGCGGAGGCGGGCAGCTCGACGGCATGACGTTGGCCTTGGTACTCGATGGCGACGCTACACCGTGATTTGTCGACCAGGAACGAAAACAGCCGAATCAGCGGATACACCGTCGGCCGCCCGCCAACAATGCCGGTCAGCCCCGGTGCCATGCCGGTGGCCGCCTGGGCGATCTCGCGCGCGAACAGCACCAGCGCCTGCTTGTTCGGATGCCGCACCGCCAGCTTCACCACCACTTCGCGGCAATCCGCACGCCGGGCGTGAGCGCCGTAGGTGGCTTCGCTGCCGAGCAGTTCGATGTTGACGTCGGTGTAGGGCGCCCAGCCGCGCTGGCTGAACAGCTCCGAAGTCTTGTTGATGAGCGCCTGGCTGACCCGCTCGGCCTTGGCCACCGCGTCGATGCCGGCGAGCAGGCAACTGGCGGTGCAGCGAAAGCCATCGGGGTAAGTGGCGCTGACCTTGTACTGGTCGGTGGGTGGCAGGCCCTTGGCGCCGTGCAGGCGCACCGCGTGTTTGCCTTGTTGCTGCAGTTTGACCTGGCTGAAATCGCAGATCACGTCCGGCAGCACATAGGCGCGCGGGTCACCGATTTCATACAGCAGTTGTTCGGCTACGCTGAGTTCGCTGATCAGCCCCCCGCTGCCTTCGACCTTGTTGACGGTGAACTGGCCGTCGGCGCTGACTTCGACGATAGGGAAGCCGATGTGTTCGTAGTCGGGCACGTCACGCCAGTCGGTGAAGTTTCCGCCGGTGCATTGGGCGCCGCATTCGATGATATGCCCGGCCAGGGCGGCCTGGGCCAGGTGATCGTAGTCCTGCCATGACCAATTGAATTCATGCACCAGTGCCGCGCTGACCACTGCGCTGTCGACCACCCGGCCGGTGATGACAATATCGGCGCCGAGCCCCAATGCCTGGGCAATGCCCGGTGCGCCGAGGTAGGCGTTGGCGGACACGCACAGGGGCGGCAGCGGGGCGCCGTTGTACAGGTCGGTGACAGGCGGCAGCTGTTTGAGTTGAGGGTGCAGGTCATCGCCGAGCAACACGGCGATTTTCAGCGGGATGTGGGCGTTATCGCAGGCCGCTTGCAGGGCGGCGGCGCAGGCCTGGGGGTTGATACCGCCGGCATTGCTGATCACTCGGATGCCCTGGCGCTGGATATCCGCCAGCAGGGGCGTAAGCACCTCGACAAAATCCGTGGCGTAACCGGCCTTGGGGTCTTTCAGGCGGGCACCGGCGAGGATCGACATGGTGACTTCCGCCAGGTAATCGAACACCAGGTAATCCAAGGCACCGCCCTGCACCAATTGGGCGGCGGCGGTGCAGGTGTCGCCCCAGAAGGCGCTGGCGCAGCCGATACGTACCGTCTTGCTCATGAGAAATCCTTCCTCCAAGGGCTGGTGCCGAGACTACCAAGCAAGCGCTTGGTTTGTAAACTCCAGTCACAAGTTTTACCCAAGCGCTTGCTTGGGTGGCAGTCACGGCCTAAATTGCCGGCCAAGACGACAGTAGACGTGAAGGAGAGCAGCATGGATGAGCACAAAGCCCTGGGGGTGATGCGCACCATGGTCGATGGTGGCCAATTGACGGACCCCGAGAGCGCCCGCGGCAAGTTGCTGCAAACCGCAGCTCATCTGTTTCGCAACAAGGGGTTCGAGCGCACCACTGTGCGAGATCTGGCCAGCGCCGTGGGCATCCAGTCCGGCAGCATCTTTCATCACTTCAAGAGCAAGGATGAGATATTGCGTGCGGTGATGGAGGAAACCATCCATTACAACACCGCGATGATGCGCGCTTCACTGGAAGAGGCGAGCACGGTGCGCGAACGCGTGCTGGCGCTGATCCGCTGCGAGTTGCAGTCGATCATGGGTGGCAGTGGCGAGGCCATGGCGGTGCTGGTCTACGAATGGCGCTCGCTGTCGGCCGAAGGCCAGGCGCACGTGCTGGCCCTCCGTGACGTGTATGAGCAGATCTGGTTGCAGGTACTGGGCGAGGCCAAGGCCGCTGGCTACATCCGGGGCGATGTGTTTATCACCCGGCGCTTCCTCACTGGCGCCTTGTCCTGGACCACCACCTGGTTTCGCGCCCAAGGCAGCCTGACCCTTGAAGAGTTGGCCGAAGAGGCTTTGTTGATGGTGCTGAAGTCGGACTGAGGCGCAAGTTATTAATTTGCTGGCGAAAGTTGTCTCCCCCAGCAAAAACGCCTAGCTTATCGGCATTGAACTCTTCAACGGTGCGTGCCTCGATGTTTTCGCCATGGCGGCTGGCTGCAGGACTTACTTTATGGGCACTGGGCACCGCCGCGTGGACGCAGGCCGGTGCCGCGCAGTTGGTGAGAATCGGCGCGGCGCATTTTCCGCCCTACACCGTACGCCCTGAACAAGGCGCCGACACCGGGTTGCTGCCGCAATTGGTCGAGGCGTTGAACGCTGCGCAAACCGATTACCAGTTCGTGGTGGTGCCTACCTCAATCCCCCGGCGTTTTCGTGACTTCGAGCAAGGCCGGGTCGACATGGCCATCTTCGAAAACCCGTCCTGGGGTTGGCAGAATATTGCCCATACCAGTGTTGATATGGGGCTGGAAGATGCGGAAATATTCGTTGCCCAGCGTCAACCCGGGCGCGACCAGAGCTACTTCGCCGACCTCTCCGGTAAGCGCCTGGCGGTATTCAGCGGGTATCACTATGCCTTTGCCGACTTCAATCCCGATCCCAAGAACATGGCCGAGCGTTTCAACGCGACGTTGACCTATTCCCATGACAGTAATTTGCTGATGGTTGCTCGTGGGCGTGCGGATATTGCACTGGTTACCCGTTCGTACCTGAGTGATTTCATGGTGCGCAACGCAGACATGGCGGGGCAGTTTTTGGTGTCGGAGCGTATTGACCAGGTGTATCACCATTACGCGCTTCTACGGCCCAAGGCCCCGATCACCGGGCCGGCGTTTGCCGGGTTGCTCAAGAGGCTGCGTGATAATGGCCAGATGTTGAAGATTTTCGAGCCGTATCGAATTGATGTGACGGCGGTGCCCGGGCAATAGAGTCGGTTTTTACTTGAATACCATTTGTCGGCTAATCAATAAAACTGTCAGTTCTGACAGTAGCTGTCTGGTTGTATGCGTTGTTCACTCCTTGACTTGAAGTTCGTACCTCGCGAGTTTCAACATAGGGAGTTTTATCATGGCCAATATATCCAACCCGCAAATCGAATATCCAGTGCCCTCCGTTGAGTATGCTCAAGGACCAACCTTGAATCCGTTGCTGGTAAGAGGTGGAGCAAAAGTTGTCATTGAATTGGACGGTATGTTACCGAGTGAGACGTATACGGTTTACTTCAAGGCCCCCCTGGCAGAGGCCAATCCGGTGATTGCTCCTCAACAGGGTAATCATTCGGGGCGTTTGGAGTTCTTCATTCCCCCGTCTGTTATTGGCCTATGTATTGGTTATACGACGCACATTTTTTATACCGTACAGATGGGTGAAATGTTTTTGGGTCAATCGCTGGAGCTTGACCTGACCATCATGCCATTGTCCCCCAGTGATGTGGACGTGCCGGGTGTCTATCTAATTGAAGCGGGAACGGGGGAGAATCTGGATTTGGCGACATTCCCGGGCAATGCAAATGCGACGCTGGATCCTTACCCCTTTATTGCAGCCGGTCAGCTCGTATCATGTCGTGTAGAGGGTACGGACGAGCATGGCGAACCTGCTTCGCTTGAGGTGATGAACCTTTATGAGGTGAGACCGTACGAAGTCATGAATGGCTTTCAATTTCAGATTACACGTTATTTTCTGAATAAATTGGCAAATTGGTCATCCATTGATGTGCGTTTTTTGGTCAAATATGACAGGGTTCCATCGCTAGAACTTGAACCGGTTCAAGAGTTGCGGGTAGTCACAAAAGGTATTAGGCAGTCAACGCGTTATGCTTTCTACGATGGAACCGATTTTGAATTTGAAAACTTGAACGGTTGGGAAAAAGGTTCGGCAATTAAAGACCCTCGCGACTTGATCATCCAGCGTAATGGTGATGATTGGTATGGGCACTTTTACAGTTACACCCATAATTCAGATGGCGTATTGCTTGAGAAAACCTTTTCACGGCTGGTGGTGGGGCAGGCGTATTCATTCTCTGTCTTTGTTCAACGGGCCAATAGCGCTTATGCGGTACCAGAGTTGTCGCTGAGTGCTGATGCCGATCAAAAGACCCCCGTCGTCCCGTTTCCCAATCGCACACAAGAAGAGTTCAAACTTGAATTCACGGCCTCATCTGCGGTCATGACGCTTCAGATTCATAGTCATGTAGCGACGGGATGGGGAAATGATTTCAACCTCCGGCAAATACTGGTGATGTCGGTTTGATATATCGCGGTCGGTTAAAAAACAGGCAGCCTGCCATGTGTGTGCAGTACTGCCTGTTCCTATTGAAAGCACATCAAGGGATTGTTCGCTTGTCCGTAAGTGCGGCGGCGTGATTCAAACCCGCCGCGCAAACGTATCACTATGACTGCCCGACACCTTGCGGCAATGCACCAGCGCATCGCGAATCATGAAGTTCACCAAGGTCGGAGACACCCCAAGCTCCTTGGCGATGTCTTTTTGCGGCACGCCATGCAAGCGGTACATCTCGAACGCGTAGCGGGTGCGCTGGGGCAGTTGCGTCAGGGCGTCGGCGATGTTTTCCAGGGTGTTGAAATTGATGTGCGAGGTTTCCGGTGAAGCGCCGTGAATAACCACATTCAAGCCTTCCTCCTCGGTCCCGGAGTATTTGAGCTCCAGGGCCTGCTTGCGGTAATGATCGATCGCCAGGTTGCGCACGATCTGAAACAGATAACTCAGTTGGGCCTTGAACGATGAGGTGATGGTCGGCGCCGACTGCAGCCGGAAGTAGGCGTCCTGCACCACGTCTTCGGCGCGGGAGCGGCACCCGGTGATACGGGCCGCGATCTTCACCAAAATCAGTCGATTGTCGACGAACGCCTGGAGAAGGGGTGAATCGCACCTGCCTGTGGATACTTGTTCCGTCATGGAAATCACCTTGCTGCGAATAGGTTAGGGGAGGGCATCCCTGCTGAGGCCTCCTACATATCGGGCAACAAATTATGCTTAATGATAATGATTGTCAAATGAGAAGGCGAACTAATCTTATGCCTTGGGCAAAGGTGTGAACCACGTCTCGCTCGCCCCCGGCGACTAATTATTTGAAGGCTCCGTCCGTTCTCATGGGTGACAGGTTCGTTAGTACAACGGCCAAGGATCAGCACCCGCAGGAGGACCAGATGGGTTTTTATCGTGCATTCAGCGTGTTTCAGTTCGGAGTCCTCGCGGGATGAGTACGTCCCTGCGGCTGCGCCTGTTTTGCCTGCCCCACTCAGGCGCCAGCGCCTCGGTCTACGCTCGCTGGCGCCGGGTCCTGCCGGACTGGCTGCAAGTGTGCCCGCTGGAATTGCCGGGACGCGGCATGCGCATGGACGAGCCATTGCAGCGCGATATCAAGGCCTTGGCCGCGCAGCTTGCTGAAGAAATCAGCCGTGATCTCGATGGCCCCTATGCCTTGTTCGGCCACAGCCTTGGCGGGTTGTTGGCGTTTGAATTGGCTCACGCTCTGAACGCGCGCAATCTGCCCGCGCCCCTGGCGTTGTTCGCGTCCGGCACGGCGGGCCCGGCGCGTCGTGATGTGAGCGAGTACGCCGTCGAAAAGACCGATGCCCAACTGATTGCCCGACTGCGCGAATTGCAGGGCACCGCCGAAGAAGCCCTGGCCAACCCCGAGCTGATGCAACTAATGTTGCCGATCCTGCGCGCCGATTTTCTGCTGTGCGGCAGTTTCATCTATGGCGAGCGCCAGCCCCTGGCGCTGCCGATTCATGTGTTTGGTGGCAAGCAAGACAGCGTGCGTGCCGACCAGTTGCTCGACTGGCAACTCGACGCCTCCAGTGGGTTTTCCCTGGACATGTTTGACGGCCATCACTTCTTCCTCGTGCAGCACGAAAGCGCCGTGCTGCGCTGTGTGCGTCGCTATGCCGACGAGCACTTGGCGCGCTGGCGCATTGGTGCGACGCGGCAGCTCGTCGCCGGCTGAACCCCACCGACTTCTTCCCGAATTTCCCGTAAGCCGATTTCAGGCAGGAACCCCATGATGGACGCCTTCGAACTCCCCCGCACCCTGGTCCAGTCCCTTCAACAGCGTGCTGCGCAGACGCCGGACCAGGTGGCGTTGCGCTTCCTCGCCGAGAGTGCCGAGCACAGTGTGGTGCTCAGTTATCGCGACCTCGACCAACGCGCCCGCACCATCGCCGCTGCCTTGCAAGCCAACGCTGGCCTGGGCGAGCGTGCGGTGTTGCTGTTCCCGAGCGGCCCGGACTATGTGGCGGCGTTCTTTGGTTGCCTGTACGCCGGGGTGATCGCGGTGCCGGCGTATCCACCGGAATCCACGCGTCGTCATCACCAGGAGCGCCTGCTGTCGATCATCAGCGATGCTGAGCCGCGGCTGCTGTTGACCATTGCCAGCCTCAGCGAGGGCCTGGCGCAGATTGAAAACGCGCCCAAGGTGTTGAGCGTCGACACCCTGGAGGCGCAGCAGGCCGACCAGTGGGTCGAGCCCGACCTCAAGGCGGACGACATCGCGTTCCTGCAATACACCTCCGGCTCCACCGCATTGCCCAAGGGCGTGCAAGTCAGCCACGGCAACCTGGTGGCCAACGAAGTGCTGATCCGCCGTGGTTTTGGCATCGACCTCAACCCCGATGACGTGATCGTCAGTTGGTTGCCGCTGTACCACGACATGGGCCTGATCGGCGGCCTGCTGCAACCGATCTTCAGCGGCGTGCCCTGCGTGTTGATGTCGCCGGCCTACTTCCTTGGCCGACCTTTGCGCTGGCTGGAGGCGATCAGCGAATACGGCGGCACCATCAGCGGTGGCCCGGACTTCGCCTACCGCCTGTGCAGCGAACGAGTCAGTGAGTCGGCCCTGGAGCGCCTGGATTTGAGCCGCTGGCGCGTCGCCTATTCGGGTTCCGAGCCGATCCGCCTCGACACCCTGGAACGCTTTGCGGAAAAATTCGCGGCCTGTGGTTTCACCCCGAATAATTTCTTCGCCTCCTACGGTCTGGCCGAAGCCACCCTGTTTGTCGCCGGAGGTACCCGTGGCCGTGGCATTCCCGCCCTGCGCCTGGACGAACAGGCGCTGGCCGCCAACCGTGCCGAACCGGGGCAGGGCCCTGCGATCATGAGTTGCGGCACCAGCCAGCCGAACCACGCCGTGCTGATCGCCGACCCGCACACCCTCACCGAGCTGCCCGACCAGTGCGTCGGCGAACTCTGGGCCACGGGCCCGAGCATCGCCCACGGCTACTGGCGCAACCCGCAAGCCAGCGCCAAGACCTTCGTTCAGCATGCTGGCCGCACCTGGTTGCGCACCGGTGACCTGGGTTTTATCCGCGACGGTGAGGTGTACATCACCGGGCGCCTGAAAGACCTGCTGATCGTGCGCGGCCACAACCTTTACCCCCAGGACATCGAACAGACCATCGAGCGCGAAGTGGAAGTGGTGCGCAAGGGTCGGGTCGCCGCGTTTGCGGTCAATGACCAGGGCCTGGAAGGCATCGGCATCGCCGCGGAAATCAGCCGCAGCGTGCAGAAAATCCTGCCGCCCGAAGCGCTGATCAAAGCGATCCGCCAAGCCGTGGCCGAGGCCTGCCAGCAAGCTCCGAGCGTGGTGGTGCTGCTCAACCCAGGCGCTTTGCCGAAGACCTCCAGCGGCAAAGTGCAGCGTGCGGCCTGTGCGATTCGGCATGCCGATGGCAGCCTCGACAGCTACGCGCAGTTCCCCGGGCAGCCGGGGCAGGCGAGCGAAGTGGCGCTGGAATCGGACCTGCAACGGCAGATCGCGGCGATCTGGTGCGAACAACTGCAACTGGCTCATGTGGCGGGCGACGATCACTTTTTCCTGCTGGGGGGCAACTCCATCACCGCGACCCAAGTGGTCGCCCGCCTGCGCGAAAGCCTGGGGCTGGAACTGAGCCTGCGCCTGCTGTTCGAAGCGCCGACCCTCGCCGCCTTCGCCACGGCCGTCGCGCAACTGCAACAGGATGGCGGCGTGGCCCAAGGCGCAATCCACGTGCTGTCACGTCAAGAAGACCTGCCCCAATCCCTGGCACAAAACCGCCTGTGGATCACCTGGCAATTGGACCCTCACAGCAGTGCCTACACCATTCCCGGCGCCTTGCACCTGCGCGGCGAGCTGGATGAAGACGCACTGCGCCACAGCTTCCAGCAACTGATCCAGCGTCACGAAGCCCTGCGCACGCGCTTCTGCGAGCGCGACGGCCAGGCGTTCCAGCGTGTCGAGGCTACGGCGGATTTCGAACTGCCGATCATCGACCTCAGTGACCTGCCCAACACCGAGCGCGAAGCCCGTGCGCAAGAGGTTCGCGAAGACCAGGCGCGCAGCCCGTTCGACCTGGAAAAAGGCCCGTTGCTTCGGGTTACCCTGGTGCGCCTGGGCGATGAAGAGCACCAACTGCTGGTGACGCTGCACCACATCATTGCTGACGGTTGGTCGCTGAATATCCTGATCGACGAGTTCTCGCGCCTGTACGCCGCTGCCGCCCAAGGCCAGTCCCTGGAGCTGCCGCCGCTGGCATTGCAATACGCCGACTACGGCAGTTGGCAGCGCCAATGGCTGGCCGAAGGCGAGGGCCAGCGACAGCTGACGTACTGGAAAGCGCAGTTGGGTGACGAGCATCCGGCCCTGAACCTGGCCACCGATCACCCGCGTGCCGCCCAGCATCGGCACAGCGCCTCGCGCCATAGCCAGCGCCTGGATGCGCGCCTCAGTGCGGCGATCCGCCAGACCGCCCAGGCCCATGACTCAACACCGTTCATGCTGCTGCTGGCGACGTTCCAGACCTTGCTCTATCGCTACAGCGGCCAGCGCGACATCCGTATCGGCGTGCCCAATGCCAACCGCCCACGCCATGAAACCCAGGGCCTGATCGGCTTCTTTATCAACACCCTGGTGCTGCGCGCCGAGCTGGACGGGCGCCTGCCGTTCAACCAACTGTTGGCCGCCACCCGCGAGACCACACTGGCCGCCCAGGCCCATCAGGACCTGCCCTTCGAACAACTGCTGGAAGCCTTCCCCCAGGCCCGCGAGCAGGGCCTGTTCCAGGTCATGTTCAACCACCAGCAGCGCGACCTCAGTGCCTTGCGCCGCCTGCCGGGCCTGCTGGCCGATGAGTTGCCCTGGCACAGCCGCGAAGCCAAGTTCGACCTGCAACTGCACAGCGAAGAAGACCGCAATGGGCGCTTGAGCCTGTCGTTCGACTACGCCGACGAGCTGTTCGATTGCGCGACCATCCAGCGTCTGGCCGAGCACTTCATCCATCTACTTCACGCTGTGTGCGCGCAACCACAACACGCCATCGGCGATCTGCCGTTGATGCAGGCTGACGAGCAGCAACCCTGGAGCGAGGCCCCCTGCGCGCCGGCCCGGCACTGGCTGCCCGAGCTGCTCAACCAACAGACGTCGGACGCCACCGCATTGGTCTGGCAGGACGGCAGCCTGACATTCGCCCAATTGCACACCCAGGCCAACCGCCTGGCCCATTACCTGCGCGACAAAGGCGTCGGCCCGGACGTGTGCGTGGCCATCGCCGCCGAGCGTTCGCCGCAACTGCTGATCGGCCTGCTCGCCATCATCAAGGCCGGTGGCGCCTACGTGCCGCTGGACCCGGATTACCCCGCCGAACGCCTGGCCTACATGCTCAAGGACAGCGGCGTGCAACTGCTGCTCACCCAGACCGCGTTGCTGCCCCAACTGCCCAGCGCCGAAGGCGTGTGCGTGATTGCCATGGACAGCCTGCACCTCGACAGCTGGCCGACCCAGGCGCCAGGCTTGCACCTGCATGGCGATAACCTCGCCTACGTGATCTACACCTCCGGTTCCACCGGCCAACCCAAAGGCGTGGGCAACACCCACGGCGCCCTGGCCGAGCGTTTGCAGTGGATGCAGGCCACCTATCAACTGAACGAAACCGATGTGCTGATGCAAAAGGCGCCGATCAGTTTCGACGTGTCGGTGTGGGAATGCTTCTGGCCATTGATTGCCGGCTGCCGCCTGGTATTGGCCGGGCCGGGCGAACATCGCGACCCGCACCGCATCGCGCAGCTTGTGCAGGAACATGGGGTGACCACGCTGCACTTCGTGCCGCCGCTGTTGCAGCTGTTTATCGACGAGCCGCTGGTGGCCGAATGCACCAGCCTGCGTCGCCTGTTCTCCGGCGGCGAAGCCTTGCCCGCCGAACTGCGTAACCGCGTACTGGCGCGCTTGCCAGCGGTGCAGTTGCACAACCGCTATGGCCCGACCGAAACCGCGATCAACGTCACCCACTGGCAGTGCGCCGCCTCGGATGGCGAGCGCTCGCCGATTGGCCGGCCGTTGGGCAATGTGATCTGCCGCGTACTGGACGAGCAGCTCAACCCTTTGCCGGCCGGTGTGCCGGGCGAACTGTGCATCGGCGGTATCGGCCTGGCGCGGGGTTACCTGGGCCGTGCCGGGCTGACGGCCGAACGTTTTGTCGCCGACCCGCTGGGCGCGGCGGGTACCCGCTTGTATCGCACCGGTGACCGTGCGCGCTGGAACGCCGATGGCGTGCTCGAATACCTCGGGCGCCTCGATCAGCAGGTCAAACTGCGGGGTTTCCGGGTGGAGCCGGAAGAAATCGAAGCGCGCCTGCTGGCCCAGGTAGGCGTTGCCCAGGCCGTGGTGCTGGTGCGTGATGCACAGTTGATCGGCTACTACACCGCCGACACCGAACTGGATGAGCAAAGGGTCAAAACCGCCCTGGCCGCCGAGTTGCCGGAGTACATGGTGCCCGCGCTGCTGATGCGCCTTGACGCCATGCCCCTGAGCCCCAGCGGCAAGCTCGACCGGCGTGCCTTGCCAGAGCCGGTATGGCAAACCCGCGAACACGTCGAACCGCACACACCTTTGCAACTGCAAATCGCCGCGATCTGGCGCGAGGTGCTTGGCCTGCCACGCATCGGCCTGCGCGATGACTTTTTCGCACTCGGCGGGCACTCGTTGCTGGCCACGCAAATCATCTCCCGCACCCGCCAGGCCTGTGACGTCGAACTGCCCCTGCGCACCCTGTTCGAAGCCAGCGAGCTGGGCGATTTTGCCCAGCAGGTCGGGCTGATCCAGGCGGCGGGCCAGCGCAACCAACAGACTGCCATCGCCAAAGTCGACCGCAGCCAGCCGGTCCCCTTGTCCTATTCCCAGCAGCGCATGTGGTTCCTCTGGCAGATGGAACCGGACAGCCCGGCCTACAACGTCGGCGGCATGGCGCGCCTGCGCGGGGTACTGGATGTGGGGCGTTTCGAGGCCGCCCTGCAGGCCTTGATCATGCGTCACGAAACCCTGCGCACCACCTTCCCAAGTGTCGATGGTGTGGCCTGTCAGAAGGTCTCGGCGCAAACCGGCGTGCGCATGGACTGGCAGGATTTCTCCGCGCTGAATGAGCCGCAGCGCCAGCAGCGTTTGCAGCAACTGGCCGATGTCGAGGCGCACACGCCGTTCAACCTGGAAACCGGGCCGCTGTTGCGCGCCTGCCTGGTCAAGGCCGGCGAGCAGGAACATTACCTGGTGCTGACCCTGCACCATATCGTCACCGAAGGCTGGGCCATGGACATCTTTGCCCGTGAACTCAGCGCCTTGTATGAAGCCTTTATCGACGAGCGCGACTCACCGCTGCCAGCGTTGCCGGTGCAGTACCTCGACTACAGCGTATGGCAACGCCAGTGGATGGAAGCCGGTGAGCGCCAGCGTCAGCTGGACTACTGGACCGCCCAACTGGGCAACGAACACCCATTGCTGGAACTGCCCAGCGACCGTCCGCGGCCACCGGTGCAAAGCCATCGGGGCGAGCTGTACCGGTTTGATTTGAGCGATGAGCTGGCCGCCCGCGTGCGTGCCTTCAACGCCCAGCACGGCCTCACGCTGTTCATGACCATGACCGCGACCCTGGCGGTGTTGCTCTACCGCTACAGCGGCCAGACCGACCTGCGCATCGGCGCGCCAGTGGCCAACCGTATCCGCCCGGAAAGCGAAGGCATGATTGGCGCGTTCCTCAATACCCAGGTGCTGCGTTGCCAGCTCAATGGGCAGATGCAGGTCAGCGAGTTGTTCGAGCAGGTGCGCCATACCGTGATCGAGGGCCAGTCCCACCAGGACCTGCCGTTCGACCATCTGGTGGAAGCCCTGCAACCGCCGCGCAGCGCGGCGTACAACCCGTTGTTCCAGGTGATGTGCAACGTGCAGCGCTGGGAATTCCAGCAAAGCCGCCAACTGGCTGGCATGACCGTGGAGTACCTGGCCAACGATGCGCGGGCGACCAAGTTCGACCTCAACCTGGAAGTCACCGACCTCGACCATCGCCTGGGTTGCTGCCTGACCTACAGCACCGACCTGTTCGACGAGCCGCGTATTGCGCGCATGGCCGAGCATTGGCGCAACCTGCTCGAAGCGTTGGTCGCCGATCCCCGTCAGCGCCTCAGCGAATTGCCGTTGCTGAGCGCAGATGAACAACGCGCCTTGCAAGACAGCCTGGGGGTGGAGAAGGGCGAGCATCGCCTCGACCAGTGCATCCATCAACTGTTCAGCCAGCAGGCCAGCCAGCGGCCGGGTGCCCCGGCGCTGACCTTTGCCGGTCTGACCCTCTCGTATGCGCAACTGGATGAGCGCGCCAACCGCCTGGCCTGGATGCTGCGCGAGCGTGGCGTGGGCCCACAGGTGCGCGTGGGCCTGGCGCTGCCGCGTTCGCTGGAAATGGTCGTCGGTTTGCTGGCGATCCTCAAGGCCGGCGGTGCCTATGTGCCGCTGGACCCGGAATACCCGCTGGACCGCCTGCATTACATGATCGAAGACAGTGGCATCGGCCTGCTGCTCAGTGATGCGGCCCTGTTCGAAGCTCTGGGTGAGTTGCCGGCGACGGTGGCGTGCTGGTGCCTGGAGGATGACTCGCCGGTGCTGGCGAATTACCCCGCCGAAGCGCTGCCGTTCGTGAGTCTGGCGCAACACCAGGCGTACCTCATCTACACCTCGGGTTCCACGGGCAAGCCCAAAGGCGTGGTGGTGTCCCACGGTGAGATCGCCATGCATTGCCAGGCGGTGATCGAGCGCTTTGATATGCGCCCGGATGACTGCGAGCTGCACTTTTACTCGATCAACTTCGATGCTGCCACCGAGCGTTTGCTGGTGCCGCTGCTGTGCGGGGCGCGGGTGGTATTGCGCGCCCAGGGCCAGTGGGATGCGGAGGAAATCTGCGCGCTGATCCGTACCCATCGCATCAATGTGCTCGGTTTCACCCCGAGCTACGGCAGCCAGTTGGCGCAGTGGCTGGCGACCCAGCAACAGACGCTGCCGGTGCGCATGTGCATCACCGGTGGCGAAGCCTTGACCGGCGAACACCTGCAACGCATCCGTGCGGCGTTTACGCCCCAGCTGTTCTTCAACGCCTACGGCCCCACCGAAACCGTGGTGATGCCCCTGGCCAGCCTGGCGCCCGAGCAGTTGGAGGAGGGCGCTGGCAGCGTGCCGATCGGCAGCATCGTCGGCGAGCGCGTGGCTTACATTCTCGACGCCGACCTGGCGCTGGTGCCCCAGGGCGCCAGCGGTGAGCTGTACATCGGTGGCGCCGGCCTGGCCCAGGGTTATCATCAGCGGCCGGGGATGACGGCGGAGCGCTTTGTCGCAGACCCGTTTGCTGGCAAGGGCGGGCGCCTGTACCGCACAGGCGACTTGGTACGGCAACGCGCCGATGGCCTGGTGGAGTACCTGGGGCGCATCGACCATCAGGTGAAGATCCGCGGTTTTCGCATCGAGCTGGGCGAAATCGAAACGCGCTTGCTCGAACATGAAGCTGTGCGCGAAGCGGTGGTGCTGGCACTGGATGCGCCGAGCGGCAAGCAATTGGTGGCGTACCTGGTCAGCGATGCCGAGCACGCCGCCTTGCGCGACGCGTTGAAGGCGCACCTCAAGGCGCAACTACCGGACTACATGGTGCCCGCGCATCTGATCGTGCTGCAGAGCATGCCGCTGACCGCCAACGGCAAGCTCGACCGCCGCGCCTTGCCTGAGCCGGACCCAGAGGCCAATCGCCAAGCCTACGTGGCGCCGCGCAGCGAGCTGGAACACAGCCTGGCCGCCATCTGGTGCGCGGTGCTGAACGTGGAGCAAGTGGGCCTCGACGATAACTTCTTTGAACTGGGCGGCGACTCGATCCTGTCGATCCAGGTGGTGAGCCGGGCGCGCCAGGCCGGCATTCATTTCAGCCCCCGTGACCTGTTCCAGCACCAGACCGTACAGAGCCTGGCTGCCGTGGCGACTCGCTCGGAGCTCATTATCGCCGAGCAAGGATTGCTGACCGGCCCCTCGGGCCTCACGCCGATCCAGCACTGGTTCTTCGACACCGACATCCCGGCGCGCCAGCACTGGAACCAGGCATTGGTGCTCAAGCCACTGCAACTGCTCGATGCCCATCGCCTGGAGCAAGCGCTGCTGGCGGTGCTGGAACACCACGACGCGCTGCGCTTGAGCTTTACCCCGCGCGATGCGCAATGGCATGCCGAACATATGGGCGTGCCGGAAGGCGGCGTGCTGCTGCAGGCGCAGGTGCGCGACATGCAGGCGTGCACGGCGTTGTTCACCGACACCCAGCGCAGCCTCGACCTGGCACAGGGGCCGCTGCTGCGCGCCTTGCTGGTGGACGGGCCGCAAGGTCAGCAGCGCTTGCTGATCGCCATCCATCACCTGGTGGTGGACGGCGTGTCGTGGCGCATCCTGCTGGAAGACCTGCAAAACGTTTATCGCCAACTCAGTGACGGCCAGTCCGTCAGCCTGCCGGCCAAGACCAGCGCGCTGCGCGATTGGGCTGCGCGCTTGCAAGCCTATGCCCACAGTGAGTCCTTGCGCGAAGAGTTGAGCCTGTGGCAAGCGCAACTAGCTGGCCCCACCGTGGCCTTGCCAGTACAGCGTCCCCAAGGCGCACGGCGCAATAGCGATGCCGAAACGGTCAGCGTGCGCCTGGATGCCGAGCGCACCCGGCAGTTGCTGCAACAGGCGCCGAGTGCCTATCGCACCCAGGGCAACGACCTGTTGCTGACCGCCCTGGCCCGCGTACTGTGCCGCTGGAGCGGGCAGGCCTCGGCACTGATCCAACTGGAAGGCCATGGCCGCGAAACCTTGTTCGATGACATCGACCTGACCCGCAGCGTGGGCTGGTTCACCAGTGCCTATCCGTTGCGTCTGACGCCGCAGGCCGAGCAGGGCGACTCGATCAAGGCGATCAAGGAGCAACTGCGCGGCGTGCCCCATAAAGGCTTGGGCTATGGCGTACTGCGTTACCTGGCCGAAGACCTGTGCAAGCAGAGCATGGCCGCATTGCCGAGCGCGCAGGTCACCTTCAACTACCTGGGTCAGTTCGACCAGAGCTTTGGCACTGACGCGCTGTTCCACCCGCTGGAGGAATCCGCCGGCCTGGCCCATGACCCGGATGCGCCGTTGCCCAATGAACTGAGCATCGACAGCCAGGTCTACGGCGGCGAGCTGGTGCTACGCTGGACGTTCAGCCGTGAGCGGCATGATCAGCAGGTGATTCGCGATCTGGCCGAGGCCTACCTGGGCGAATTGCACAGCCTGATCGCCCATTGCCTGCAGGCCGATGCCGGTGGCCTCACGCCGTCCGACTTCCCCCTGGCGCGCCTGACCCAGGTGCAACTGGACGCCTTGCCGGTCCCGGCCAGCGCCATCGAAGACGTCTACCCGCTGACCCCGATGCAGGAAGGCTTGCTGCTGCACACCCTGCTGGAGCCCGGCACCGGCCTGTATTACATGCAGGACCGCTACCGCATCAACAGCGCCCTGGACCCGGAGCGTTTTGCCCAGGCCTGGCAAGCGGTGATTGCCCGCCACGAGGCCTTGCGCGCCTCGTTCTGCTGGAACGTCGGCGAAGACATGCTGCAAGTGATCCACAAGCCCGGCAGTACGCCGATCGAGTACCTGGACTGGAGCGCCGACCCGCAGGATCAGCAGGAGCCGCGTCTGCAAGCCTTGCTCAAGGCCGAGCGCGAAGCCGGTTTTGACCTGCTCAACCAGGCGCCTTTCCACTTGCGCCTGATTCGCGTGGGCGAGGCGCGCTACTGGTTCATGATGAGCAACCACCACATCCTGATCGATGCCTGGTGCCGTTCGCTGCTGATGAATGACTTCTTCGATATCTACACAGCCCTGGGCGAAGGCCGCGATGCGCAACTGGCGACGCCGCCGCGCTATCGCGACTACATTGCCTGGCTGCAACGCCAGGACCTCAACGAGGCGCGCCAGTGGTGGCAGCAAAACTTGCAAGGCTTCGAGCGCGCCACGCCGATCCCGAGTGACCGCCCGTTCCTGCGCGAACACGCCGGTGGCAGTGGCGGCATGGTGGTGGGCGACTGCTACACCCGCCTGGATGCCCGCGACGGTGCGCAACTGCGCGACCTGGCCCAGGCGCATCAGCTCACCGTCAACACCTTCGCCCAGGCGGCGTGGGCCTTGGTGCTGCGGCGTTTGAGTGGCGATCGCGACGTGCTGTTCGGCGTCACCGTGGCCGGGCGCCCGGTGGACATGCCCGAGATGCAACGCACCGTGGGGCTGTTTATCAACAGTATCGCGCTGCGGGTGAAACTGCCCGAGGACGGCCAGACGTGCAGCGTGCGCCAGTGGTTGAGCGCCTTGCTCGACAGCAATATGCAACTGCGCGAGTACGAATACCTTCCGTTGGTGACGATCCAGGAACACAGCGAATTGCCCAAAGGCCAGCCGCTGTTCGACAGCCTGTTTGTGTTTGAGAACGCGCCAGTGGAAGTCTCGGTGCTGGACCGTGCACAAAGCCTGAACGCCACCTCGGATTCCGGGCGTACCCACACCAACTTCCCGCTGACGGCGGTGTGCTACCCCGGCGATGACCTCGGTTTGCACCTGTCCTACGACCAGCGTTATTTCGACGAAAGCACCGTGCAAGGCATGCTCGCTGAGTTCAAGCGCCTGTTGCTGGCGCTGGTGCAGGGCTTCCATGGCGACATGGCCGAGCTGGCGCTGATTGGCGAGCAGGAACGTGAATTCCTGGTGGCGGGCTGTAACCAGAGTGAGCGAGCCTATCCGCTGGAGACGAGCTACATCGAGCTGTTCGAGGCCCAGGTGGCAGAGCATCCGCAGCGCATCGCCGCCAGTTGCCTGGACCAGCAATGGAGCTACGACGAACTGAACCGCCGCAGTAACGGCCTGGGCCACGCGTTGATTGCGGCCGGTGTGGGCCTGGACCAACCGGTGGCGTTGCTGGCTGAACGTGGGTTGGACTTGCTCGGCATGATCATCGGCAGCTTCAAGGCCGGTGCCGGTTACCTGCCGCTGGACCCAGGGCTGCCCGGCCCGCGCCTGAGCCGCATCATCGACATGAGCCGCACGCCGCTGCTGGTGTGCACCGAGGCGTGCCGCGAGCAGGCCGTCGAGTTGCTGCAAGGGGTTGATTGCCAACTGCTGGTGTGGGAGGAAGTGCCCGCCCGTGGCGAAAACCCCGGTGTCTACAGCGGCCCGGACAATCTTGCCTACGTGATCTACACCTCGGGTTCCACCGGCTTGCCCAAGGGCGTGATGGTCGAACAGCGTGGCATGCTCAATAACCAGTTGAGCAAGGTGCCGTACCTGAACCTGAGCGATGCCGATGTGATTGCCCAGACCGCGTCGCAAAGCTTCGATATTTCTGTGTGGCAGTTCCTCGCCGCGCCGCTGTTTGGCGCACGGGTGGACATTGTGCCCAATACCATCGCCCATGATCCGCAAGGGTTGCTGGCCCATGTTCAAGCACAGGGCATCACCGTGCTGGAGAGTGTGCCGTCGCTGATCCAGGGCATGCTGGCCCAGGAGCGTATCAGCCTCGAGGGCCTGCGCTGGATGTTGCCGACCGGGGAGGCCATGCCACCTGAGCTGGCCCATCAGTGGCTGCTGCGTTACCCGCAGATTGGCCTGGTGAATGCTTACGGCCCGGCGGAATGCTCCGATGATGTGGCGTTCTTCCGCGTCGATCTGGCGTCGACCCGTGGCACTTACCTGCCGATTGGTACGCCGACCGACAACAACCGCTTGTACCTGCTGGACGGCGCTTTAGAGCTGGTGCCTCAAGGGGCGGTGGGCGAGTTGTGCGTCGCCGGCACCGGTGTCGGTCGTGGCTATGTCAGCGATCCGCTGCGCACCGCCCAGGTGTTTGTACCCAACCCCTTTGGCGCGCCTGGTGAGCGCCTCTACCGTACCGGCGACCTGGCACGGCGTCGCAGCGATGGGGTGCTGGAGTATGTCGGGCGTATCGACCACCAGGTGAAGATTCGCGGCTACCGCATCGAACTGGGTGAAATCGAAGCGCGCCTGCATGAACAACCCCTCGTGCGCGACGCGGCGGTGGGTGTGCAAGAGGGGGCCAATGGCAAACATCTGGTCGGCTACCTGGTGGCCGCCGATGCCACACTCGACCCGAGCGAGCAGTTGGAGCGCATCAAGCAACGCCTGCGTGCCGAACTGCCGGAATACATGGTGCCACTGCATTGGCTATGGCTTGACCGCCTGCCCCTGAATGCCAACGGCAAGCTCGACCGCAAGGCCCTGCCGGCCCTGGAGATCGGCCAGTTGCACAATCAGGACTATGTGGCGCCGTGCACTGAACTGGAAACCACGTTGGCGGGTATCTGGGCCGAGGTGCTGAAGGTCGAGCGGGTCGGGGTGCAGGACAACTTCTTCGAACTGGGCGGGCACTCGCTGCTGGCCACGCAGATTGCCTCGCGGGTGCAGAAGACACTGCAGCGCGATGTGCCGTTGCGGGCGATGTTCGAGTGCAGCACCGTGGCGGAGTTGGCCGAGTATATCGAGGGGGTGGCAGGCAATGAGATCAGTGCCGAGAAGGTGGATCGGTTGAGTGATTTGATGGCGGAGTTGGAGGGGCTTTGATCTTCGTTGTCTGTCAGGGCCTCATTGCAGCATAGGCATCTACACAGCTGGACCTGTGGCGAGGGAGCTTGCTCCCGTGACGGCCTGGCAGCCGACGCTGATCGAGCTGGTGCACCGCGATCCAAATGTGGGAGCTGGCTTGCCTGCGATGGCGGCCTGACACCCGACGCAGTTATACCGAGTACATATCCATTCCTGCGGTAACGGCCACTTAGGGTTCCGCTTTTACAGCGGCTCACTTTTGAAAAGCGCAAAAGTAAGCAAAACGCTCTTGCCCCACCACTCGGCACCTCGCCTAGGCTCGGTGTGCCCGAACGCAGGCTTGAATCCGTGGGCCGCCGCCACGCGCCATCCATGGCGCGGGGCGGCTAACCCGGCGTCCTGCCGGGTTACCCACGAATTCAAGCCTGCGTTCGGCCAGCGTGGTTTAACGTGGCGCCTGAGATCAAGATCAAAAGCAGATCAAGAGCGACTCGCTTCGCATCGTGGTTACCGTCTGCTGTTACAACCCACAAAGTTGTGTAGATACCTATGCTCATCGCAGGCAAGCCAGCTCGCACATTGGATCGCGGGGCATCAGTTATATCTGTGTCGGCTGCCAGGCCGTCACGGGAGCAAGCTCCCTCGCCACAGATTTAGCGTCGTGCCGAAGTTGTGTAGATACCTATGCTCATCGCTGGCTTGCCTGCGATGGCGCCCGCGAGGGCGGCGCTTATTTTGGCCCGAGAATTTTCACTAACTTATCCGGCGAAGGCGCCCCTTGCTGCTGCTGCAACCCACCCTTGTCATCCAGATAGAAGATCGCCGGCGTCGCCGACAACTCCAGTTCATCCATCAGCTTCATATTGGCATCAAGCTTGGCCTCGACCTCGGCCGGGATCTTTTCCAGCGCCTTGAGCTTGCTGCCCTTGCCGGCGGCTTCGTGTTCTTGCAGGGCTTTTTGCGGGTCTTTGGCGGCGAGCAGGGCGGCGGATTTGCCTGGGCTGTCTTCGCGGATGATGCCGACCATGATGTGGCGCAACTGCACCTTGCCGGCCTTCACCCACGGGCGGGCCTGTTCCCAGAACATGTTGCAGTACGGGCAGTTGGGGTCGCTGAACAGGTAGACGGTGCGCGGGGCGTCTTTATCGCCATCCTGGATCCAGCTGCTGTTTTCCATCTTGGCCCAGACTTCCTTGGCCATCGGCGCGTACACCAGTTTTTCCAGGGGCGCGGTGCTCAGGTCATTGCCTTGGGCGTCGTACAGGTTGCCCGCGATCACGTGCTTGCCGTCGGCGGTCAGGTACAGGGCCATGCCACGGTTCTGGTACTGGGCGGCGTAGCCGGTGAGGCCGCTGGGGGCATCGAATTTGCCGATGATCTTGGCACCTTTGGCTTCGATCTGTTTGATCGGGGCCGGCAGGTCTTCGGCCTGGGCCAGCGTAGCGGCTAGCGTCAAAGGCAGCAGGGTCAGCAGGTGGCGGAGGCGAGGCATGTCGGTTTCCTTGTCGTGGTGTTGTCGAAGGGTTCCATGGCACGGGCCAGGCTGGCTTCGGAGAGTTCGCCCAGGTGGCTGTTGATCAGGCGCCCATCGGCTTGGTAGAACAACGTAGTCGGCAAGGCCATGGAACCCACGGCCTGGCCGAGGCGGCCGCTGGCGTCGAACAGCACGTTGTCGAGGTTCAGGCCCTGGGTGGCCAGGTAAGTGCTGACGCTTTGCATGCTTTCGGCCTGGTTGACGAACAGGAAGGTCACATCGGGGCGCATGCGCTGGGCGTTTTCCAGCACCGGCATTTCGCGTCGGCACGGCGGGCACCAGGTGGCCCAGAGGTTGATCACCAACGGGCCGCCTTGATAATCCGCCAGTTGCACCACCTCGCCATTGGCATTGCGCAGGGTGATATCCGGCAGGCGCGTGCCTTTTTCGTACAGACTGAGGGACAGGCTGGTCATGCCCCAGAACACCAGGCCGGTGATCACCCCGGCGCTGAGCGGCTTGCGCAGGGCAGGGCGACGCCAGCCGTAGACCAGCGCGCCGAGGATCAGCGCGATGATCCCGGGCCAGGCGAGAAAGCCGCCGTCACGCAGGTCGACCATCTCCACCCAGTCGTGGCTGTAATAACTCCAGTACATCAGCACAAAGCTGACGCGGGCGGCGAGCAGGCCCAGCAGAAACAGGCTGAACAGCACCGACTCCGGGTTTTCGCCGCCGCGCTTGGCCACGCGCCAGCCCACCAGGGTGGCGAGAATCAGCGCGCTGATCAGCAGCAGGTGATTCAGGGCGATGGCGAAGGTGCCGATGGTGAGGGTCAGCATCAGAGAGCGTCCCGCGTCTGGGTCCAGCGTTGCAGGAAGGCAGCGGCGTCTACTTCGCCGGTGATGCGTTGGGCGCGGCGTTCTTCACCGTCCGGGCCGATCCACACGAAGCTCGGTGGCCCTGGCACTTTGTAGCGGCCCAGCAGCTCGCGGCTGGCCGCGTTGTCGGCGGTGACGTCCAGGCGTAACAGGCGCACGTCTTTGAGCGCGTCCATCACCTCGGGTTTGCCGAACACCTGTTTCTCCATGATCTTGCACGACACGCACCAGTCGGCGTAGTAGTCCAGCAGCACCCATTGGCCCTGGGCCTTGGCGCTGTCGAGCTGGCTTTGCAGCACGGCCGGGGCGTTGATCGTGGTGAAGGCATCGTGGGCGCTCGGTGCACCGGCGACCTTTGAGCCGCTGTAGACCTTCAAGGGTTGCCACAGCTCATCGCTGCCACCGGCCGCCCCCACCACCAGCACCGCGCCCCACAGACCCAGCACCAGGGAACCAGCGCCGAATACCTTGGCCGCCAGGCCGGACTCACGGGCCAGCGCCCAGCCACAGTACGCCATCACCAGCGCCAAGGCGCCCCACAGGCCGATCCACAGGCTGTCGCCGACCACCGGGCGAATCATCAGCACCGCGGTGCCCAGGAACAGGAAGCCGAAGATGCCCTTGAGCACGTTCATCCAGGTGCCCGGCTTGGGCAGGAAGCGGTTGCCCACAGTCACCAGCAGCAACAGCGGGATGCCGATACCGATGCCCATGGCGAACAGGATCAGGCCTCCGTGCAGCGCATTGCCGCTTTGAGCGATATACAACAGGGCGCCGGCCAGGGGCGCGGTCATGCACGGCCCCACCAGCAGGCCGGACAATGCGCCGAGCACACCGGCACCCACCAGGCTGCCACCGCTTTGCTGGCGGCTGACGTTATCGAGGCGGTCGCGCAGGAAGGCGGGCAGTTGCAGTTCAAAGAAGCCGAACATCGGCAGGGCGAGCAGCACGAACAACGCCGCAAAGCTGCCGAGGATCCACGGGGTTTGCAGCAACGCCGCCAGGTTGGCGCCGAGCAATGCGGCCATCACCCCCAGGGCGGCATACACCAGCGCCATGCACACCACGTAGCTGCCGGCCAGGGCAAAGCCGCGACGCGGGCTGGCGCCGCTACCGACCACCAGGCCAGCGAGGATCGGCAGCATCGGCAACGAGCAGGGCGCAAACGCCAACAGCAGGCCCAGGCCGAAGAACACCAGCAGGCTCCACCCCAGGCTGCGCTGCTGCAGGCCGCTGGCCAGGCTTTGATCCTGGGCTTGCGCGGTCGCGGCGACGGCCGGGTTGCCGCCCATGTCCACGGTGATCGATTGCGGCGGATAGCACAGGCCCGCATCGGCGCAGCCCTGCCAGCCGAGCTTGACCTGGCCGGTGGTGCCAGCGGGGATCTTCACTTCCAGGCCCTGGCGATACACCTGTTGTTCACCAAAGAACTCGTCGCTATGGGCTTCACCCTCGGGCAGCACGGGTTTTTCGGCCAGGCCGTCGAACTTCATGCGCTGCTGGTACAGGTAGTAACCGTCGGCAATCTGCCAAAACAGCTGGGTTTCGCCGCTTTCAAGACGTTCGGAGGTAAAGGCGAAGGCTTTGCCTACCGGGAGGAAGTCGGGTTTGGTTTCGAAGGGGCTGCCCGGCGCTGCCTGGGCGAATCCCGCGAACAACACCAGCAGAAAGGTAAACAGATGCCGCATGGTCAAGCCTTAGTTCGATGCAAGTGAGGCACACAATGTGTGGCGTTGATTAACCGATGATTAACCGCCGCTATTCTAGAGCGTAGGGATTATCCGGTGTTGCGAACTTTAGCGGCATAATGCGCGCTTAATCCGTGGCTTTTCTAATCGCGCCATCTTTTATGAAGGGTTAACCATGCACGTACTGGTCTGTGAAGACGACGAACTGATCGCCAGTGGCATCGTGGCCGGCCTGACCGCCCAGGGCTTTACCGTGGAGCGCGTGGCCACGGCCTCGGCGGCGCGGGCGATGCTCAAGGCCGCGGCCTTCGACATCATGGTGCTCGACCTTGGCCTGCCCGACGAAGACGGCCTCAAGCTGCTGCAACAACAGCGCAGCCAGGGGTTGGACATTCCGGTGCTGATCCTCACCGCGCGGGACTCGGTGACCAACCGCGTCGACGGCCTGCAAGCCGGCGCCGACGATTACCTGCTCAAGCCCTTCGACTTGCGTGAACTCGCCGCTCGCCTGCAAACCCTGTTACGCCGCGTGGCGGGGCGCAGCGTCAACCTGATTGAACATGGGCGCCTGGCCTACGACCCCAGCAGCCGCGAGACCTTCCTCGGCGGCCAGCCGGTGGATCTGTCCCGGCGTGAACAGGCGTTGTTGCAGGCACTGTTGCACAACAAGGGCCGCGTACTGTCCAGCGAACAGCTCAAGGACAGCGTCTACGGCTTCAGCGACGAACTGGAAAGCAACGCCCTCAACGTGCATATCCACCACCTGCGGCGCAAGTTGGGCAATGGCATCGTCGAAACCGTCAGGGGGCTGGGCTATCGCCTGGGCACGGCTGATGGGGGAGAAAACACTCCGTGATGAGCTTGCGTCTGCGCCTGACGTTCAAGCTGGGCGCCGCTTTTGTACTGATCTGGGTGCTGGCGGCCGCCTGGATGCTCAACGATTTGCGCAACCAGATGATGTTTTCCCTCGACCAGCGCCTGGTGGCTTCGGCGCGCATGGTAGCCGGGCTCACCGAGCAGATGCCGGGCCTGGCCAGCGTCAGCGGTGGCGCGCATTTGCGTACCGAACAACTGAATGTGCCGGGCGGCATGGCCTGCCAGGTCAGTTCGTTGCGCGGCGAGATCCTGGCGCGCAGCCATACCACGCCGGAGGAAGGGCTGGAGTCGCGCCGCAGCGGTTTTCGCGACCAGATCATCGACGGCGTGGGCTGGCGCAGCTTTACCCTGTCCCGTGGCGACTTGCTGATCACCACCGCCGACCGCCAGGTGGAGCGTGAAGCCCTCAACCTGTCGATCCTGCTGGCGGCGTCGGTGCCGGTCGGCGTGGCATTGCTGGGCTGCCTGTGCCTGCTGTGGCTGGGCATTGGCCAGAGCCTGGTGCCGCTCAACCGTATGCGGGATGCCCTGATGCGGCGCAGTGTCGACTCCCTCGAGCCTCTGCAGATTCACCCTCTGCCCAGTGAACTCAAGCCGTTGCTCGACACCCAGAACCAACTGCTGCAGCGCATCGCCAAGACCATCGAGCGCGAACGTCGCCTGACCGGTGACGCCGCCCATGAACTGCGCAGCCCGTTGACCGCGATCAAGACCCACCTGCAAGTCGCGCGCATGACCGAGGGCACGGCCCGCGACCAGTCCCTGGCGCACGCCGAGGAGGGCGCCGATCGCTTGCATCGCACCCTGGAGCAACTGTTGTTGCTGGCGCGGGTGGAGGGCAGCCTGTCGTTTGACGATGGCCTGCAGTCCAGTGCCGAGGAAGTCGCCCGGTTGGCGATCCAGGATGCCAACGCCGGCGACAATTCACGCATTGATCTGATCCTGGCGCCGGATCTTTCCCCTGTTCCAGTGGCAATGCCTGTGGGTCTTGCCGTCGCGGCCTTGCGTAACCTGCTGGACAACGCCTTGCGCCATACCCCCGCCGATACCCGCGTGGAACTGCAGGTGTTTTCTACCCCGGATAACGTGGTGTTCCGCGTGCGTGACCATGGCCAGCAGATCTCCAGCGAAGACCTGCAATACCTCACCCAACGCTTCTGGCGCAATGGCAGCAGCGAAGGCTGTGGCCTGGGCCTGGCGATTGTCCAGGCGATCGTGCAGCGCTGTTCCTGCTCGTTGCACTTCGACAGCCAGCCCGATGGTATGCGGGTCGATCTGGGCATGCCGTTGCGGCGCTGAGCAGTCCTATTCACGTGGCAAATAATTACCGCCCGCCTGAGGCTCAAGCCTTCAGGATGGCGGTAATTTTTTTGCGCTTGAACGGGCCGAATGAGTCGGCCTGAATTGAAAAGGACTGTTCTTATGTTGGTGATCGACACCAGTTTCCCCGCCAGGGATTTCAACGACCGCCGCGGCGAATCCGTGCAGCAGGTGCTTGTGCACTACACGGCCGCGCCCTTTGCTTCCTCGCTACGCACCCTCACCCAAGATGGCGTCAGCGCCCACTATCTGCTGCCCGACCCCGCTGAACCCAGCTACCGCGCTGCCGGTTATGAAGAGCTGCGGGTGTTTCGCCTGGTGGACGAGGACCAGCGCGCCTGGCACGCAGGCGTGAGCTATTGGGCGGGGAAGGCCGATCTCAACAGCCGCTCGGTGGGCATTGAAATCGTCAACCTGGCGCGGGATGAAGCGGGGGTCTTTACCTTTCCGGAGTACGCACCGGCACAGATTGACCTACTGATTGAATTGCTTCGCGACCTGCTGGAGCGCTATCCACAGGTGGGCCCCACTGACTGGCTCGGGCATTCGGACGTGGCCTACTGGCGAAAGAGCGACCCTGGGCCTCGGTTGCCCTGGCGTGTGCTGCATGAGGCCGGCATCGGGGCCTGGTTTGATGAATCGAGCCGGGCGATGTACCAGCGCCGCTTTTGTCTCGGCTTGCCGCCGGAGGTCGAAGTGGAGCGGGCGTTTCAGCGTTATGGCTACAAGCCCGCGCAGAATCGCCGGGCCTTTGAACAGCGCACCCGGGCGTTCCAGATGCACTTTCGGCCACGGGATTATTGTGGATTCCTGGATGCAGAGACGTGCGCGATCTTGTATGCCCTGAACGAAAAGTACCGCGGGATTTAATACCGAGCACTGTTCAAATGTAGGAGCGAGCTTGCTCGCGAAAAACGTCAACGATACCGCGGGCTTTCTGGATAAACGCGGCGCCGGGGAGTTTTTCGCGAGCAAGCTCGCTCCTACAATTGGATCTTCATTCATCAGTTAACAACCCTCGTCCCCTAAATCCTTTTCACGCTGAAGCGTCTCCACAACAGGAAATCCGTGCGCATGCCCTTGGGCCAGACGCCAACGGATCGGCAGTTTGGTCACGATCATCAGCGTATTGAGGGATCCACAGATGTCAGTCGCTACCAGCCGTATCGAAGACGCCCCGGTGCAGGCCGCGGAAACGCTCTATCAGTTTGACGAAAGCCCGCTGCTGGCCCGCCAGCGCCAGCAGGAATCCAACGCCCGCAGCTACCCACGGCGCATCCCCCTGGCACTCAAACGCGCCAAGGGCATTTACGTGGAGGACGTGGAGGGGCGGCGGTTTATCGACTGCCTGGCCGGCGCCGGAACCCTGGCGCTGGGGCATAACCACCCGGTGGTGATCCAGGCCATCCAGCAAGTGCTGAGCGACGAACTGCCCCTGCATACCCTGGACCTGACCACGCCGGTCAAGGATCAATTCGTGCAGGACCTGTTCGGTTTGCTCCCGTCGGAACTGGCGCGAGAAGCGAAAATCCAGTTCTGCGGCCCCACCGGCACTGATGCGGTGGAAGCCGCGTTGAAGCTGGTGCGCACTGCTACCGGGCGCAGCACCGTGCTGTCGTTCCAGGGCGGCTATCACGGCATGAGCCAGGGCGCGCTGAGTTTGATGGGCAGCCTGGGGCCAAAGAAACCCTTGGGCGCCTTGCTCGGCAATGGCGTGCAATTCCTGCCATTCCCGTATGACTACCGTTGCCCGTTTGGGCTGGGTGGCGCCGAAGGTGTGCGGGTCAACCTGCATTACCTGGAAAACCTGCTCAACGACCCGGAAGCCGGCGTGCTGTTGCCAGCGGCGGTGATTGTCGAAGTGGTCCAGGGTGAGGGCGGCGTAATCCCGGCGGACCTCGACTGGCTGCGTGGCCTGCACCGTATCACCGCGCAAGCGGGGGTGGCGCTGATCGTCGATGAGATCCAGAGCGGTTTTGGGCGTACCGGCAAAATGTTTGCCTTCGAACACGCCGGCATCATTCCGGACGTGGTGGTCATGTCCAAGGCGATTGGCGGCAGCCTGCCGTTGGCGGTGGTGGTGTATCGCGACTGGCTCGACACCTGGCTGCCGGGCGCCCATGCCGGGACGTTCCGCGGCAACCAGATGGCGATGGCGGCGGGCTCGGCGGTGATGCGCTACCTCAAGGATCACGACCTGGCAGGCCATGCGGCGACCATGGGCGAGCGCCTGGGCGAACACCTGCGCATCCTGCAGCGCGACTTCCCGCACCTGGGGGATATCCGTGGGCGTGGGCTGATGCTGGGGGTGGAGCTGGTAGACCCGACTGGCACGCCTGATAGTCAGGGCCACCCACCGGTGCATCGCCAGTTGGCGCCGCTGGTGCAGCGCGAATGCCTCAAGCGCGGGCTGATCCTGGAACTGGGCGGGCGCCATGGCAGTGTGGTGCGTTTCCTGCCACCGCTGGTGATCACCGCTGGCGAAGTCGACCAGGTGGCTGAGATTTTCGGGCGTGCCTTGGCGGCGGCCGTGGCCAGCCTGTAATTTTCCAGGCCCTTGGTACGTTTCTACAGATATCGGTGCTGCGCGTGGTGCGCAGCCAGCCTTTGAGCGACGGAGAACAGCAATGACCTCAGTATTTGACCGCGACGACATCCTCTTTCAGGTAGTGGTCAACCATGAAGAACAGTATTCGATCTGGCCCGACTACAAGGCCGTGCCGGAAGGCTGGCGCACCGTGGGCAAGAGTGGCATGAAGAAGGAATGCCTGGCGTATATCGAGGAAGTGTGGACCGACATGCGGCCGTTGAGCCTGCGCCAGAAAATGGATGGCGCGGCCCTCGCCAACTGATTCACCTGGGTTCAAATGTGGGAGGGGGCTTGCCCCCGATTGCGGTGTATCAGCCAGCCAATGTTTAGCTGACACACAGCTGTCGGGGGCAAGCCCCCTCCACATCAAGCATTACAGTGATGTGTGGGTATAGAGGTAATCCGTCGCCAACGACGCCAGCGTCCTCACGCCCACCACCAACGCCGACTCATCCACAAAGAACCCTGGGTTGTGATTCGGCGCCGCCTTGCTCATGTCCTGATCCCTTGGGGTCACTCCCAGGAAGACAAACAGCCCCGGCGCCTCCTTGGCATAGAACGAGAAGTCTTCGGCGCCACCCACCAACGGGCCTTGCACCACATCATCCTGAGCCGCCCAGCGCAGGCTCGGCAGCATTTTCTCGGTCAGCGCCGGGTTGTTGATGGTGGGGTCGTACTTCTCGATGATCGTCACTTCGGCCTTGGCGCCACCGCTTTCGGCGATTTTCTCTACGGTTTGACGCACGTCTGCATGCAGCTTCTGGCGGATACCGTAGTCGTAGGAGCGAATGGTGCCGCTCATGTCCACCGACTCGGGGATGATGTTATAGCGGGTGCCACCGTTGATGGTGCCGATGCTCACCACAGAGGGGAATGACGAAATATCGGTACGGCGGCTGACCACGGTCTGCAGGCCGACAATGGTTTGAGCGCCAACGGTGATCGGGTCGATACCGTCCCAGGGGCGGCCGGCGTGGGTCTGTTTGCCGAGGATCCTGATGCGCAGGTCATCGGAGCTGGCCAGGGTTGGGCCCGGGCGGTAGGCGATTTGCCCGGCAGGCACACCGGCCCACACATGCAGGCCAAATACCGCATCGGGCTTGGGCGCTTTCATCACGCCTTCCTGCACCATCATCTTCGCACCCCAGGTGTTCTTGCCGTCGGGGATAAAGTCGCTGGGGCCTTCTTCGGCCGGTTGGAAATAAAACACCACGGTGCCGGGCAGGCGCTCGCGCATCCCGGTGAGAATCTTCGCAGTGCTCAGCAGGATAGCGGTATGGGCGTCGTGGCCGCAGGCGTGCATCACGTCGACTTCTTTGCCCAGGTAGGTGCCCTTGGCTTTGGAGGCGAAGGGCAGGTCGGCCACTTCCTTGACCGGCAGCGCATCCATGTCTGCGCGCAGGGCCACGGTCGGGCCGGGCAGGGCGCCTTTCAAGATGGCGACGACGCCAGTGCGGGCCACCCCGGTCTTCACCTCAAGGCCGAGTTCGCGCAACTGTTTGGCGACCAACTCGGCGGTGCGGGTTTCGGTATTGCCCAGTTCCGGATGGGCGTGGATATCGCGGCGGGTTTCCAACAGGCTGGGTTCGAGGATTTTTGCCTGGGCGGCAATGGTTTCCCGGGCACTGTCCTGGCCGCTGCTGGCGGCGATCACTGCACTGCTCGCGACCGCGCCGAGCAGACCCAAAACCCATTGGTGTGTCAGACCGTTCATTCGCATACCAACCTCTCCTTGCTTATTGTTGTGGATCTTTCTCCTGCACGCTGCCGGCAGTCTGCACCTGCACGCTCAAGCGCGGTGTCGCCAGGTCCAGCCCAGCTTCATCCAGGTGCCGCTTGAGCGACAGGTTGAATGCCCGCGACACTTCCCACTGCTTGATCGGCGCGGTCTTGAAGCGTGCGCGCAGGATCGCGCTGCCGGACTCGAAGCTTTCCACGCCCTGGATCTCCAGCGGCGACCAGATATTGCGGCGTTGCAGCGGGTCGTTGCGCATGGCATGGCCGACCTCGCGCATCAGTTTGATCGCGTCGTCGATTTCCATGTTGTAAGGGATCGCCACCCGGAAGATGGCGTAGCCGAACTCGCGGGAGTAGTTCTTGATGCTCTTGATTTCGCTGAACGGGATGGTGTGCACGATGCCGTCGATATCGCGCAGGCGCACGGTACGGATGGTCAGGCCCTCTACGGTACCGAGGTGGCCGCCGACGTCCACGTAGTCGTCGATGGCCAGGGAGTCTTCGATGATGATGAACAAGCCGGTGATCAAGTCGGCTACTAGCGATTGCGCACCAAAGCCGATGGCGATACCGATCACGCCCGCACCGGCCAGCAGGGGCGTGACGTTCATACCCATGTTCGCCAAGGCCACGATGGCGGCGATGATGAAGATGGTCACGAACAGCACGTTGCGGATCAGCGGCATCATGGTTTGCGCACGCGCGTTGGCCAGGCCTTTGCGCGAACGGGTCAGTGCGTGGTGAATCGCGGTGTCGCTGAGGATCCAGATCAGCCAGGCAAACAACAAGGTCCCACCGAGGCCGAACAGCTTTACGGCTATTTCATGACCTTCACCTTCGGTAAAGCGAATCATCGACAGGCCCCAGACCCGCAGCCCCAGTTCGATGAATACCAGCCACACCACCAGGTGCACCAGGGTGTAGACAAAGCCTTTGAGGCGTTCGGAGTACAGCGCGTGGCGTTTGTGCCCGCGTTGCGGCTTGAGAGCGTGGCGGCGCACCAGGCCGTTGATCACCATGCACAACACCAGCAGCACCGTGCACAGCAACGACTGGCGCAGGGCGGTGCTGGTGTCGCCGGCCGACAGGAAGGTGGCGAACAGTGAGATGCCCACCAGCAGAAGAGCCGGGATGTACCAGAAGGTGCCGATGATCGACAGAGTATCGGTGAGGGCGCGGCGGGTCAGTCGGCGCGACAGCGGCTGGTTGCGAATCAGGTGCGCGATGGGCCGGCGGAAACGCAGGATAAACACCCCGGTGGACAACGCCGCCATGACATTGGCCACGGTCGCGGCGGTGTGGGCCAGATGCTGGCCGAGCGCGGCAACCAGGCGCGGGTCGCTCAAGGCTTCGCCGAAGGCGGCAAAACTGCCGATCCACCACAGCGGGCGGAACGCCTGGTGGCGCAGGATATACAAGGCGCGGTGGCGGTGCGGGCCGTCGAGTACGGAGAAGGCAATCACGCAGATTGCCGAGAAACAGGTGCCGACCACCAAGGCATAGGCCAGCACCATGGCCAGGGATTTGCCCAGGGAGGAAGGCAGGGCGTAACTGAGGTAAACCGTAATCACCAAAGCGATCAGCCAGGGGCCCAGCTTGCGCAGGGCAAAGCGCAGCATGTCCCAGGTGCGCGGGTGCTGCGGCAGCTCTTCGGGCAGGCCGAAACGCTCGCGCACCCGATGGCTGAGCCAGATCAGCGCAGCGGCCAGCAGGCTCCATACGGCCAGGATCACGGCAAAACCGAAGATGATCGGCAGCCATTCGCTGGCCGGCAACATCAGGGCGGCCAGTTCATCCTTGGCCAGGTCGACTTCATTGGACCAGCGCCCCAGCGGGCTGTCGGCGCCGGAAAACTGCTGCTCAAAGCCCGACAGCGTACTGCCGATCAACCCGAGTACCCCGAGTTCGGCGGCGGGCTGGGCCTTTTGCGTGGCGGCGCGCAGTTTTTTCAGGTCGCTGAGCAACTGGGTGCGTTGCTGGTCGTTTTCCAGGGTTTTGATCACTTCGTCCAGCGACTGCCCCAGGGGCACTTCCGCCTGGGGTTGGGTCTTGCTGGAGCCGCCCAGCATCCCCGGCAAGCCCACGGCTTGGGCGGGCATCACTGGCAGCAGCGTGAGCAGGGCGATCAGCAGGTAGCAGGGCAGGGCAAACAGACGGGAGAACACGAGGCGGTCAACCTTGAAAACGACGAATTGACCGAGTGTACGAGGCCGCTATGCCCAATGCGAGCGCATTTGTCACTGCGCCAGTTTGGCGAGGATCTTGTAGAGCACGGTGCCGAGGATCAACAGCATGCCGATCCACATGCCAAACACGCCCAGAGGCTTGTCGCGAAAGTTGAAGCCGACCGCGAGCATGATCATACCGATCACGATGGGGATCAGCATGGCGTGGAATGAGGACATTGAGATCATGGCGAGGGGCGGCCTTGTCGGACTGGAAGTTCTGACAAGTCTAGGCCGGATTGGCAGAAGTGCAGTTGATGTGAGTCAGATAGCCTTATATCTGTTTGGAAACCCATCGCGGGCAAGCCCGCTCCCACACTGAAATGCATTCACAGATCAAATGTGGGAGCGGGCTTGCCCGCGATGGGCGCGCTTCGGTCTCAGGGTAAATCGCGGCTGGCGTAGAACGCCCCCAGCACCTTGACCAGATGCGCCAGGTCATGGCTGCCGCACAGCTCGCGGATCGAGTGCATGGCAAAGGTCGGCAAGCCGATGTCCACGGTGCGCACGCCCAGGTGGCTGGCAGTGATGGGGCCGATGGTCGAGCCGCAGCCCATGTCGCTGCGCACCACGAAGCTTTGCACTGGCACTTCCTGGGCCATGCACAGGTGGCGGAAGAACCCGGCGGTTTCGCTGTTGGTGGCGTAGCGCTGGTTGCTGTTGACCTTGATCACCGGGCCGGCGTTGAGTTTCGGGCCGTGGTTGGCGTCGTGTTTCTCGGCGTAGTTGGGGTGCACACCGTGGGCGTTGTCTGCCGACACCAGCAGGGATTTCTGAATGGTGCGTACGAATTCTTCACCTTCGGGCAGCAGGCGACGCAGGGTCTGTTCCAGCATCGGGCCATCGGCACCGCAGGCCGAGCAGGAGCCGACTTCTTCGTGGTCGTTGCACACCAGCACGCAGGTTTCATCGGTGTCGCTGGTGAGCAAGGCTTGCAAGCCGGCGTAGCACGACAGCAGGTTGTCCAGGCGCGCACCGGCAATGAAGTCGCCATTGAGGCCGATCACGGCAGCACTTTGGGTGTCGTAGAAACTCAGCTCGTAGTCGAGCACCACATCGGCATTCAACCCGTGCTCGCGGGCCAACTGTTCGGTGAGCACGGCGCGAAAATCCACGCGCTCGTCACCGGCAAACTGCGCAAGGATCGGCGGCAGCTCGGTCTGGGCATTGATTGCCCAGCCCTGGTTGGCTTCACGGTTGAGGTGAATGGCCAGGTTGGGAATGATGGCGATCGGCAGCTTGAAATCGATCAGTTGGCTCTCGACCTTGCCATCGCGGCGGAAGGTAACACGGCCTGCCAGGGACAGGTCGCGGTCGAACCAGGGCGCCAGTAGCGCGCCGCCGTAGACTTCCACGCCCAGTTGCCAGAAGCCCTGACGTTGCAGCTCCGGCTGGGGCTTGACCCGCAGGCATGGGCTGTCGGTATGGGCGCCGACCATGCGGATACCGTCCTGCAGCGGCGATTGGCGGCCGAGCTTGAAGGCGATGATCGAGGAATCGTTGCGGGTCACGTAGTAGCGACCGTTGGCCTCGGTGGCCCAGGTGTCGCGCTCGTCGAGGCGCTGGTAACCGGCCGCTTCCAGGCGTTGGGCCAGGGCGGCAGTGGCATGAAAAGGAGTAGGGGAGGCCTTGAGGAAGTCGATCAGGCCTTGATTCAACGCTTCGCGCATAAATAGCTCCAGACAGCAGTGGCGAGAGTTTACCGTATTGGCCAGATATTTGGAGTGAGCGTGCAGGGCCGAGAACCACACCAAACCCTGTGGGAGCTGGCTTGCCTGCGATAGCGGTCTTTCTGTGCCAGATGTATTGGCTGGCACGCCGATATCGCAGGCAAGCCAGCTCCCACATTTGACCGCATCAGCCCTTCAAAAAGGGGCTGGGCACTCGAAACGCAGGCGCTCGCCGCTTTGCGGATGGGTGAAGCTGAGCATGCTTGCATGCAGGCACAGGCGCGGCCAGGCGGCCAGGGCTTGTTCATGGGCGTACAGACCATCGCCCAGCAACGGATGCCCGATGGACAACATATGCACGCGCAACTGGTGTGAGCGCCCAGTGATGGGTGTCAGCTCTACGCGGCACCAGTCGCCGCAACGCTCCAGCACTTTCCAGAAGGTCAGGGCATGTTTGCCGAACTCATGGTCGACAACGTGGCGGGGCTTGGTCGGCGGGTCATAGCGCAGGGGCAGGTCGATGCTGCCGCTGTCCAGTGCCGGTTGGCCCCAGGCCAGGGCGGTGTAGGCCTTTTCTGTCTCGCGGTCGTGAAACTGGCGGGACAGTTCGCGGTGGGTATCCGCGTCCCGGGCCAGCAGGATGATCCCCGAGGTTTCCCAGTCCAGGCGATGGACGATGCGGGCTTCTGGGTAGCCGTTTTCCTGCAGGCGAGTGATCAGGCAGTCCTTGTTGTCGTCGGCGCGACCAGGCACCGAGAGCAGCAGGGTCGGCTTGTTCACCACCAGGACAGCGTCGTCCTGATGCAGGATATGGATATTGGACAGCGGCATTAAACAGCCTCGTAACAAACGCCAACGGCGGCTCCACTGACGGCCCCCTCACCCTGTAGGAGCGAGGGGGCCGTCAGTGGAGCCGCCGTGGCGACCGCCCTTTCGATCAACGATCGGGCAGGGTGATATTGAGTTCCAGAATCGAGCAGCTGCCGTCATTTTCCAGGGCGACATGCACGTCATCGTTGCCGATATTGACGTACTTGCGGATCACCTCGACCAGTTCCTTCTGCAAGGCTGGCAGGTAATCCGGCGTGCTGCGTTGGCCGCGTTCGTGCGCCACGATGATCTGTAGACGCTCTTTCGCTACCGACGCGGTACTTGGCTTTTTGTTGGCGCGAAAGAAGTCGAGAAATTTCATTGTTTAGTTGCCTCCAAAGATACGCTCGAAGAATCCCTTCTTCTTGACATCGAGGAAGCGGTGTTCCACGGTCTTGCCCAGCAAGCGATCAACTGCATCGCTGTACGCCTGGCCGGCGTCGCTCTGGTCGTCGAGAATCACCGGTACGCCCTGGTTGGATGCCTTCAGGACGGCCTGGGATTCCGGAATCACGCCCAGCAGGGTCACGGCGAGGATTTCCTTCACGTCTTCAACACCCAGCATTTCGCCGTTGTTGACGCGCTCCGGGTTGTAGCGGGTGAGCAGCAGGTGCTCCTTGATCGGGTCCTGGCCTTCTTCGGCGCGCTTGGACTTGCTGGCCAACAGGCCGAGCATGCGGTCCGAGTCACGTACCGAGGAGACTTCCGGGTTGGTTACCACGATGGCTTCGTCGGCGAAGTACATCGCCAGGTGAGCACCGGTTTCGATACCGGCCGGAGAATCGCAGACCACGTATTCGAAGGTTTCCTTGAGCTCGGCGAGGACTTTGCCGACGCCTTCTTTGGTCAGCGCGTCTTTGTCACGGGTCTGGCTGGCAGCCAGCACGTACAGGTTCTCAAGGCGCTTGTCCTTGATCAGGGCCTGTTGCAGGTTGGCTTCGCCGTTCACCACGTTGACGAAGTCATACACCACGCGACGCTCGCAGCCCATGATCAGGTCAAGGTTACGCAGACCGACGTCGAAGTCGACGATGACTGTCTTGTGGCCGCGCAGAGCGAGGCCGGTACCGATAGCGGCGCTGGTGGTGGTCTTACCCACACCACCCTTGCCGGATGTAACCACGAGAATCTTGGCCAAGGTGTTTCACCCCTAAGGAAAAAGGACTTTCGGTCCCTGAAAAACATCTCTTGGAACTCGCCGCAGGCGGACAGCCTTTGCAGGAAAAAGACGGGGTTTCCATGGGGAAACACCAACTTCCAAAAAGTCCTACACAAGTCTTGCCGGTTTCGCTTTGCTATCAGAGTCTAGAGATGCTTGGAAAATGCGGCAGTATCCGTTAAAGACGGATGATGTTCAACACATCGCCCGACAGGTTGACCTGTACCGAAGCGCCCCACAGTGGATCGCGGCGCAAATCTTCGGAAACCTTGTACTGACCCGCGATAGAAACCAGCTCGGCGGTCAACTGCTGGCAAAAAATACGTGCCTTGGTATCACCCTTGATGCCGGCCAGGGCGCGTCCGCGCATCGGGCCGTATACATGGATGTTGCCATCGGCAAGAAGTTCCGCCCCCGGGCTGACCGAGGAAACCACCACAAGGTCGCCGCCCTGGGCGTAAATCTGCTGCCCGCCGCGTACCGGCGAGGTGATGATCTTTGTAGGCCTGATCGCAGGCTCCGGTGGTTTTTCCGGTTTTTTCTTTTCTTCGCCGACCAATGGTTCCAGAGGGCGCTCACGGGCGCCGGACGGTGGCAGTACTGGCAGTTCAATGGCGATGGCGGCGGCAATGTCTTCGATGCGGCTGGCGCGAATCGCCAGTGTGCGCAGGCCATGGGAACGGCATACGCGCATCAGGCCGGGCAAATCAATCACTCCCTGGCCAGCCGGCAGCTTGTCCAGCGCCAGCACCAGCGGGGCGTTGTTGAAGAAGTTCGGCGCCAGGGCGACCTTGGCGGCCAGTTGGCGGTCCAGGGCGTCGAGGTCATTGCGGGCCAGTTCCAGCACGGTAATGGCGAGCATGCTGCCTTTTAGCTGGAACACGGGATCTTGGTCTAGCGGTTCGGTTTGGCTCATGGTCGGCGAAAGCGGCTTGTCACGAAAAGTGTCGAGACTTATAACGAGAACACTCACCCGCCGCAAGCCGAGTCGAACCGTTGTAGAATGCGCGGCCCTTGTCTTTACCGGAATCTGTAATGGATCGCCCGCGTTTTCGAGCTGTATTTCTTCACCCGCGTTTTTGGCTGCTATGGCTGGGGCTCGGCCTGCTGTGGCTGGTCACTCAATTGCCGTATCGGGCGCTGTTGACCATTGGTCGCCTGCTGGGCGCGGGCATGTACCGCGTGGCAGGTGATCGTCGCCGCATCGCGGCGCGCAACCTAGAGCTGTGCTTCCCGGAAAAATCCGTCAAGGAACGCAAACGCCTGCTCAAGGAAAACTTCGCTTCCACCGGCATCGCCTTCTTTGAAATGGCCATGAGCTGGTGGTGGCCCAAGCCGCGCCTGGCGCGCCTGGCCCATGTCGAAGGGCTGGAGCACCTCACGCAGGCGCAGTTGGACGGCAAGGGCGTGATCCTCATGGCGCTGCACTTCACCACCCTGGAAATCGGCGCGGCGCTGCTGGGGCAGAAGCACACCATTGACGGCATGTACCGCGAACACGGCAACCCGCTGTTCGACTTTATCCAGCGCCGTGGCCGTGAACGCCACAACCTCGATTCCCTGGCCGTGGAGCGCGACGACGTGCGCGGCATGCTCAAGCTGCTGCGCGCCGGCCGGGCCATCTGGTACGCACCGGACCAGGACTACGGCGCCAAGCAAAGCATCTTCGTGCCGTTGTTCGGCATCCAGGCTGCTACCGTTACCGCTACCAGCAAATTCGCACGCCTGGGCAAGGCGCTGGTGGTGCCGTTTACTCAGGAGCGCCTGGCTGACGGTAGCGGGTACCGCCTGGTGATCCATCCGCCGCTGACCGACTTCCCGGGTGAAACCGACGAGATCGACTGCCTGCGCATCAACCAGTGGGTCGAAGCCTCGGTACGCGCATGCCCTGAGCAATACCTGTGGACCCATCGCCGCTTCAAGAGCCGGCCGCCGGGTGAGCCCAAGTTGTACGAAAAGCGCCGTCGATAACCCTGCTGCCATTGTAGGAGCGAGCTTGCTCGCGAAAAACCCAATAACACCGCGTTCACCTAGGATGTACGCGTAATCATTGGCGATCTTCGCGAGCGAGCTCGCTCCTACAGTGATATGACGTTGATAAGCCCAACTTTTCGCCACATGGAGTGACGCAATGCGCCCAGTTGAACCGGTCACAGGCTTGATTCTTTCCGGCGGCGGGGCGCGAGCGGCTTATCAGGTGGGGGTGCTGGCGGCGATTGCCGAATTGCTGCCGCCAGGGGCACCGAATCCTTTTCCGGTGATCGTCGGCACCTCCGCCGGCGCAATCAATGCGGTGAGCCTGGCCAGTGGGGCCAGTGACTTCTGCGCGGCTGTCCAACGGCTGACAGCGTTCTGGCAGGGCTTTCGCAGCCATCAGGTGCTGCGCAGCGATTGGCCGGGGGTGATACGCCAGGCCAGTCGCTTCCTGATCCACAGCCTGTTGGGCCTGGGTGCCCAGGTGCCGGTGGCGTTGCTCAATAGCTCCCCCCTGCGTGACTTGCTGCAAGCGCGTTTGAACCTGGACGGCATCGACGAGGCTATCCGCCGCAAGCATTTGCAGGCGGTGGCGGTGACGGCCTTTGGTTATGAGTCCGGGCAAGCGGTGACCTTCTATCAGGGCGGCGGCACCATCGATGCCTGGTTGCGTCATCGGCGCATTGGGGTACCGACCCAACTGACGGTAGAGCACCTGTTGGCAAGCTCCGCGATTCCGCTGTTGTTCGCTCCGATCAAACTTGACGAAGAGTACTTCGGCGATGGCGCAGTGCGGCAGTCCGCGCCCATCAGCCCGGCCTTGCACCTGGGGGCCAGCCGCGTATTGGTCGTCGGTGTGAGCGGCAACCCAAGGGGCAATGAAGCCTCGACGCAACGCACCTACACCGGCCAGCAACCGACCCTGGCGCAAATCGGGGGGCACATGCTCAACAGCACCTTCATTGACAGCTTGGAAAGCGATATCGAACTGCTGGAGCGCTTGAACCAGTTCAGCCGCGTCGTGCCTGCGGATGCGGCGGTGCAGGGCCTGGCGCCGGTAGAGGTGTTGGTGATTGCCCCCAGCCAGCCCATCGATGAAATCGCCGCGCGACATCGCCAGGAATTGCCGGCGGCGTTGCGTGTGTTTTTACGGGGGCCTGGGGCAACCAAGACCAGCGGGGCAGGGGTGTTGAGTTATCTGTTGTTCGAGGCGGGGTATTGCAGCGAGTTGATCGAACTGGGGCGCAAGGATGCGCTGGCCAAGCGCGAAGAAATCACCCGTTTCCTGGGCCTGACGCCGAACTGAATGTGGGAGCTGGCTTGCCTGCGATAGCGGTATGCCAGCCAACACTGTTGGCACAGACACATCGCGATCGCAGGCAAGCCAGCTCCCACAGGGAACCGCGGTCAACCTTTAGAAGTGGTATTTGACCAGGAAGCTTGCTGTGTCCTGGGTTGTCTTGAAGGCGCCGCTGTCTTCAATCCCGTACTTGTTCTTCCAGTAGTCGTATTCAAAACCCACATACAACTGCTTGTCGCCCCAATGCAGCGCCTTGCCCAAGTCGTATTTGACCTGCGGGTTGAAGTGCAGGTTGGCGTGATAAGTGCCGCGGGCGTTCTTGTCGTTATCCACCACCCAGTCCATGAAACCGTCGATCAGCACGTCGGAATTACCCACGGGAATGGTGTACGACCAGACCGGAGTGATCTGCCACACGCCGTCACCCGGACGATTGCCCTCGGTCTGGCGCTGGTAGAAGTTCAACTGGAAGTAGTCGAAACCGGGGATGTTCAAGTCGAACGCCGGACCCAGCAGGTAGGACTCGTTATCGCCCTCGCCGAACTCATAGGTGAAGGCCAGCAGCACGTCCTTGATCGGGCCGAACGACAGGTCCTTGTCCAGGATCTTGCCGAACGACAAACGCGGGCTGAACTCGCCGTAGTAAGTATTCGGGCCGACATTGCCGTCTTCCTTGCCGTTGTAAAAGATACGGTCGAGGAAGAAGAAGTTGTCGCCGTACTTCCATGCGTCGGCATGTTCGAAGGTGACGGTTTGCTGGATCTGCGGGTTGACGGTAAAGCTCTTGCCCCACAGATAAGTCAGGCTGTTGTTTTGCCACTGCAACAAGTCACTGGCTACGGCCTGGCCACCGGCCAACAGTGATCCAGCCAGCATCAGGCCTTTGAACATAGGTTTCATTCGGTTGCTCCCGAGTTAAAATTTTATGGTTTTTCTTCTACGCAGGCGCTCTGGTGTGGCGCCTTTTGGTTCGCTGCAAAAATCGTCTATTCGGTCAGCTTTGATGCTTTTAGCAAGAGCTGCGCCAAGGTGCTGAAAAAGCCAAAAAAATCCCCGTCGGCTGCAGCGGATGCAGTCGAATTCAGGGGACTTTTGTGCACTTTGGCAGCAAACATCAGGCCGGGATAAGTTGGCCTTGAGGTCAGCTTTTACATTCGCTGTTTTTTTTTGAGTCGATTCGAGCGGGCGCGGAGAATACTGGCTCCCAGGCCTGGGCTCAAGTGCGCTGTAACAGAGCGCGAGGGGCAAGAATGGGGCGCGGCGTGTGGCCGGCCCCATGTCAAGGTTGTGCATGTGGGGGTTCCCTGTTTGTTGTTATTTTTGTACTAACAAAGGAATCAATGCGTATGCGCGACTTCGGGGCGCTCAGCGCCGCCGAGGATGTTGAACAGGATGTTCAGCGACAGCGCGCTGAGGGTGGCCATGGCGATGCCGCTGTGGGTAATCGGGCTCATCCACAACGGCAGCTGTGCGAAGAACTCCGGGCGTACCACGGGGATCAGGCCCATGCCGATGCTCACCGCCACCAGCAACTGGTTACGGCGGTCGGCGATGTCGGCTTCCTGCAGAATCTTGATCCCGGTTGCCGCCACCATCCCGAACATCGCAATCGCCGCGCCGCCGAGTACCGCAGGTGGAATTGAAGCCACCAGATAGGCCGCCTTGGGCAACAGGCTGAGCACGATCAAGAACGCGCCGGCCATGAGCGTGACCGAGCGGCAGCGCACGCCGGTCATCTGCACCAGGCCGATATTCTGCGCGAAGGAGGAGTGGGTAAAGGTGTTGAAGAAGCCGGCAAAGAACGACGCGCCGGCATCACACAACAGGCCGCGTCGCAGCATCTTCGGCGTGACCTCCTGGCCGGTGATCTTGCCTAGGGCGAGGAACATGCCGGTGGACTCGACAAAAATGATCACCACCACCAGGCACATCGACAGGATCGGCGCCAACTCGAACTTGGGCATGCCAAAGTGCAACGGCGTCACGACCTGCACCCACGGCGCCTGCGCCAGGCCACTGAGGTCGACCATGCCGATCACACCACATAGCGCGTAACCCAGGCCCATGCCGATCAGTACCGAGATGTTCACCCAGAAGCCGCGCATGAAGCGGTTGATCAGCAAGATCGTGGCCAGTACCAGGGCGGCAATCGCCAGGTAGACCGGCGAGCCAAACGTGGCGGCGGCGCTGCCCCCGCCGGCCCAGTTCACCGCCACGGGAAACAGCGAAAGGCCGATGGCGGTGATCACCGTACCGGTCACCAGCGGCGGGAAAAAGCGCACCACCTTGGACATGAACGGTGCGATGAGCATGCCGAAGAACCCGGCGGCGATGGTCGCGCCGAAGATGCCCTGCAAACCGATGCCGGGCATGCCGGCCATGGCGACCATGCTGCCCACGGCGGCAAAACTGGCGCCCATCATCACCGGCATGCGGATGCCCATGGGGCCGATGCCGAACGACTGCACCATGGTGGCGATACCGGCCACCAGGAGGTCGGCGTTGATCAGAAAGGCGATTTCTTCACGGCTCAAGCCGGCGGCCTGGCCAATGATCAGGGGCACGGCGACAGCACCGCCGTACATCAGCAAGACGTGTTGCAGGCCTACCAGGATCAGTTGCAAGAGGGGCAGCCGCACCATGGCGGGCGCGGCAGGAGTCTGCGTTTCTAACTGGGACATGCAACACCTCGAATCTTTTTATTTTTGTGTTGTTTGGCATTCAATTGCCGGATGAAACTTAATCTTCAAACCATCACTGATCTCCCTTGTGGGAGCTGGCTTGCCTGCGATGGCGGTGTGTCAGTCACCGAAAATGTTGGTGATCTGCCGCTATCGCAGGCAAGCCAGCTCCCACATGGGAACGGTGTGAAACAGTCAGTTGGTGCGGGCCCCCTGATTGATCCAGGTGCCGATCAAATCCCGTTCCTGCTGGGTCATCTGGGTAATGTTGCCCAGCGGCATGATCTGGCTGGCCACGGCCTGCGCTTGAATCCGCGCCGCCTGCTGCTGGATCTGTGCCGGTGTGTCGAACATCACCCCAGCCGGTGCCGTACTGAACAGCGGGCTGGTGGGCTTGGCCGAATGGCACACGGTGCAGCGTTGCTCGATCACGTGGTGTACCTGGCCGAAGTCCGTGGTGGCCTGGGCCGGTGCCGGTTCAGCGGCGGGTGCGGCAGGCGCGGCCGGTTTCAAGCCACCGCCCAGTGCGGTTTCTGGCAGGGGTTGGTACTCGATGGCAGCCGGTGCCTTGGCAATCGGTTCAGCCGGCTTGGGCCCGGTCACGTAGGCCAGGCTGATCATCGCCAAGGCGCCTACGGGCAAGGTCCATGCATACTTCTGGCTGTCATGCCGGGTGTTGAAGTAATGGCGCACCAACACTGCTGCCACCGCGATACCGGCCAGGATCAGCCAGTTGTATTGGCTGCCATAGGTACTCGGGAAGTGGTTGCTGATCATGATGAACAGCACCGGCAAGGTGAAGTAGTTGTTGTGGCGTGAGCGCAGCAGACCTTTGGCCGGCAGCGCCGGGTCGGGCGTGCGGTTCTCGGCGATGGCCGCCACCAGCGCGCGTTGGGCCGGCATGATGATGCGGAACACGTTACCCACCATGATCGTGCCGATCACCGCACCCACGTGCAGGTAGGCACCGCGGCCGCTGAACACCTTGCTGAAGCCGTAAGCCGCCGCAATCAACAGCACGAACAGGATCAAGCCGAGCAGGGCAGGGCGTTTGCCCAGGGCCGAGTCGCACAGAAAGGAGTAGATGAACCAGCCGGCGAACAGTGAGCCGATGCCCAGCAACACGCCTTCGGTGCCGCTGAGGCTGCTGCCGGGGGCGAGCAGGTACAGCGTCGGGTTGAGGTAGAACACCACGCACAGCAGCGCGACGCCCGACATCCAGGTGAAATAGGCTTCCCATTTGAACCAGTGCAGGTTGTCCGGCATGGTCGGCGGGGCCAGTTTGTATTTTTCCAGGTGGTAGATACCGCCACCGTGGATCGCCCACAAGTCACCGGCCAGGCCGTTCTTGGGGTTGACGCGATTAAGGTTGTTTTCCAGCCAGACGAAGTAGAAAGAAGCGCCGATCCAGGCGACGCCAGTGATCATGTGAACCCAGCGCACGCTCAGGTTCAGCCATTCCAACAGATGTGCTTCCACAGTCTTTACCTCTCGCCTGTCACCCTTGTTGTCGGGTGATCAGACCTTCTCTTATTGGTGGGGGGCGAGGATCAAACGCTCATCCTCTTTGAAAAAATGCTCATCGCAGTTATTGCCTGTGCCACTGCGATCAACCACCAGGAAGTCATCCCGCTTTTCGATCGTCAGCACCGGGTGGTGCCAGACGCCGCGATGGTAATTAATGCCCTGCCTGCCGTTGGTGACGAAGGCGCGGACCAAGCCCGATACAGGTTCATCGCCAAGTGGCGCGACCACGATCAGAAAGGGGTTGCCGAGCAGCGGAATGAAAGCCTGGCTGCCCAGCGGGTGTCTCTCCAGCATGCACACGGTCAGCGGCATGTCCTGCGCGTCGGCGCGGAAGATGCTGATGATGGCGTGGTCTTCCGGCTTCGCGGTTTCGACCGTGGCCAGTTTGTGAAAGCGCATGGTCGACCCGTTGTTGATCATGAAGTGATCGCTGCCGTCGGTTTCGATAACGTCTCCGAAGGGGGCGAAGGCTTCTTTGGTCAGGGGTTCGATCATCAGTGTGCGCATGGCTGTCTTCTTGTCTTGTCTATAGATCGTTCCCACGCTCTGCGTGGGAACGCTGCCCTGGACGCTCTGCGTCCGCTGTGTGACGCGGAGCGTCACGGGGTGCATCCCCACGCAGAGCGTGGGGACGATCGGGTGTTATTTGGCGACCTTGCCCAGGACGCGCAGGCGACTCACACCACCATCCGGGAACACGTTCAAGCGGATGTGGGTAATCGGCCCCAGCGCCTTGATCTGCTCGGCGAAGGTGTGTTCGGCGTGCATTTCCAGCTTCTGCGCCGGCAGCAGTTCGCGCCAGAACAGCGACTGGGTTTCGATCTGGCTGTCGGTGCCGCCTTTCACGAAGGCGCCCTGGATCGAGCAGGTGTCCGGGTAGTTGCCCTTGAAGTGCAGGGTGTCCACCACGATTTTCTCGATCTCGCCCGGGTGGCCCAGGGCGACGATCACCCAGTCATTGCCTGGCGTGCGACGACGTGCGGTTTCCCAGCCATCGCCCATGTTGATGCCGCGGCCCGGGTTGAGGATGTTGCTCATGCGGCCGAAGTGTTCGTCGGAACAGGCCAGGGCACGACCGCCATTGAGCGCGGCAGCCAGGTCGACCTGTTCGTTGTCGCCCACCGAAGACCAGTCGCGGAACGGCACGCCGTACACACGCAGACGGGCCACGCCGCCATCCGGGTAGATGTTGAAGCGCAGGTGGCTGAACGCCTGGTCGTTGTTGATCTCGTGGTAGTGGTGGCTGTTGCCTTGCAGCTCGACGGCTGACAGCACTTCCACCCACTGGGTGTTGGCATCCGGCTCGCCCGAGGCCAGGAAGCAGGCTTCCAGGGAAGCCGACGGCGGGAAGTTGCCGGTGAAGAATGAAGTGTCGATGTCCACGCCTTTGATCGAACCCGGCACGCCCAGGCGGATTACCGCACTGTCGTAGCCTTCGAAGCGCTTGCGGCGTGACTCCCAGCCGTCCATCCACTTGCCGTTGTCATCGAAAACGCCCTCCTTCCACACGGCCGGGGTCGGCTGGAACAGGCGGTTGGCGTCAGCGAACCAGTCATCGGTCACCGAGATGATCTTGGTGCCCAGGCGGGCGTCGGCCAGGTTGACGAACTTTTCGAAAGGTACGGCGTAAGCTTTCATTCTTCTTGTCTGCCTTAGATAGAGTGGCTGGGGATGGACTGCTAGAGGGTCAGTAAGCGGAACAACGCGATCTTGTTGATCTCGTCCAGCGCGCACTTGAACTCGGTGTCTGCCGAGTTGTGGATGCGCGTTTCGAAAGCGGCGAGGATCTGATGCCGGTTGCTGCCTTTTACCGCCATGATGAAGGGAAACTTGAACTTGGCTTTGTAGGCCTCATTCAGCTCGGTGAAGCGAGAAAACTCTTCGGCCGTGCATTGGTGAATACCCGCGCCCGCTTGTTCATCGGTGCTGGCTTGGGTCAGTTGGCCCTGGACGGCAGCTTTTCCGGCCAGGTCCGGGTGAGCATTGATCAGCGCCAGTTGCGAGGCGTGATCAGCACTCAACAGGATATCGCTCATGCGCTGGTGCAGGGTTTCGATCTGGTCGATCGACGCGTCCTGGCCCAGGTCGAAGGCCTTTTCGGCCACCCATGGCGAGTGTTCGTAGATATCGGCAAAGGCCTGGACGAAGGCGTCGCGGCTCAAGGTCGAAGGTTTCAGGGTCTGGAACGCAGTCATTTCGCTGCTCCCGGGAAAGGGTGGGTTTGGTGCCAGTGACGGGCGATGTCCACGCGGCGGGTGAACCACACCTGATCATGGCCTTTGACGTATTCAATGAAGCGCTTGAGCGAGGCCAGGCGTGCCGGGCGACCGATCAGGCGGCAATGCAGGCCGATCGATAGCATCTTCGGCGCTTCGGCGCCTTCTGCGTACAGCACGTCGAAGGCATCCTTGAGGTACTCGAAAAAGTCATCGCCCTTGTTGAAACCCTGCACCTGGGTGAAGCGCATGTCGTTGGTGTCCAGGGTGTAGGGGATTACCAGGTGCGGCTTGCCGTTCGGGGTGTTGGGTTCCCAGTAGGGCAGGTCGTCGTCGTAGGTGTCGCAGTCGTACAGGAAGCCACCTTCCTCCATGACCAGGCGACGGGTGTTGGGGCCGGTGCGCCCGGTGTACCAGCCCAATGGGCGTTCACCGGTGAGTTCGGTGAGGATGCGGATGGCTTCGAGCATGTGCTCGCGCTCCTGGGCCTCGTCCATGTACTGGTAGTCGATCCAGCGGTAGCCGTGGCTGCAAATCTCGTGGCCGGCGGCGACCATGGCGCGGATCACATCCGGATGCCGCTGGGCGGCCATGGCCACGGCGAAGATGGTCAGCGGGATGTCGAATTCTTTGAACAACTTGAGGATGCGCCACACACCGGCACGGCTGCCGTACTCGTACAGCGACTCCATGCTCATGTTGCGCTCGCCTTGCAGCGGTTGCGCCGAGACCATTTCCGAGAGGAAGGCTTCGGACTCTTTGTCACCGTGCAAAATGTTGCGCTCGCCGCCTTCTTCGTAGTTGAGTACGAACGACAGCGCAATGCGTGCCTTGCCCGGCCAGTGGGGGTGAGGAGGGTTACTGCCGTAACCGATCAGGTCGCGTGGGTAGTCAGCGCTCACTGCAGTCTTCCTTCTTGTTCGTGGTAGCAGGTGTGTGTGGCGTCCGGGCAGTGGAATGACTGAGTGGCGTCACAGCGATGAGTGATTGTATACAACTTATTGCAAACTTTGTAAGCCCGCATTTCTGCATTTTTTCTGAACGGGCTCTCTACGGGTCTCTGCAAGAAACTTGCCTGAGTGGTCAGGTTAAGATCAAAAAGCCCACTGTAGGAGCGAGCTTGCTCGCGAATAACCTGAGGGCGCCACTCTTCATCCTGGGAGCCCGCGTTATCGTTGGCGTTTTTCGCGAGCAAGCTCGCTCCTACAGGGGATTGAAGCGCTGTGAAATTTATTGTGTACAATTTTCTTTGGAAATGTCTTAATCAGCCATCGCCGGCTTTTTCACTGCCCTGAAAGAGTGCGGGTTTCTCTATGACTGACTTCGGGAGGCGCATAAAAGCCATGGGACGTTTGACCACACACGTTTTGGACGCCGCGCACGGTTGCCCCGGCAGCGCAATCAAGGTCGAGCTGTACCGCGTCGAAGGTGCGCAGCTTGAGCTGGTCGCTACCGCCACCACCAACAGCGACGGCCGCTGCGATGCGCCGCTGTTGCAAGGCGACGATTACCGCAGCGGTGTCTACCAGCTGCAATTCAACGCCGGCGATTACTACCGCGCCCGTGGCGTGCAGCTGCCGGAGCCGGCTTTCCTGGATGTAGTGGTACTACGCTTTGGCATCAGCGCCGAGCAAGAGCATTACCATGTACCCCTGTTGATTTCGCCTTACAGCTATTCCACCTATCGCGGTAGCTGAGTCGTCACCTCGCTTCATACCCCCAAATGCTCTTCGTTGGTTTCGCCCGCGCACACTGCGGGCTTTTTTTCGCCCGTGGTGTGTTCAATTATCTAACGCCTTTTGAGCCGCGACGCTGCCTAGGCTGGTGTTTGTCCTTCCATCAAGAAGAAAGCACCATGACTTCAGCCATCGGCAACATCTATTCAGATGATCCGGATATCACTGCCGAACGCGTGCAGCAGATGCGCGATCAACTGACTCGGCGCATCAACACTCATCCCCAGCCCGGCCGCCTGATCAACCAGCTCGCGGAGGCCGACCGGCGGTGTTTCCAGTCGACCAGAGTGCTCGCCCGCTTGATAGGTCATGCGCCCCGGGTTCTGGGAGTGATTCGTGCCGCGCTGCGCAAGGAATTTGAAATTGACCCCGACAGCCTGCTGTTTACCCAGGCGGCATTGCCGGGGGCGGCCGCCAAAGTTGACAGTTTGACCGACCGGGCGCTGCTGTCGCTGGCATTGCCTTCGGTACCGGACAACCTCAATCAATTCACCTCCTTGAGTGTCAAGGGCGATCCAAACCGTCGGCTGCCGTATACGCCTTTGCAGGTGTTGCGACGCATGATCGCGATGAACCTGCTGGAGCGGCTGCCTCAAGCGGTAACGGAATATTGGCAGGCCTTGGCGCATGGATCGTGGCACACACGTCAGGAACGCTGGGCTGAATCATACGCCGCAGCTTTTGCCGAGCAGGCTTTCATGGCACGGCAAATGGATGAGATTTCCATTGCGGGAATGACCCTGGTCCAGCAATTGGTGGATGCCCCCGACACCGAGGCGCGCCAGCGCGCCGGGGGCAGTTGGGCCAGCGTGCGGGTAAGCCAATTGATGTGGCCAGGCTTGCCTGCAGTCGCGATTCCCGGGGCACTGCATATTTATCGAGACGGCGACCCCGAGGGTGCGCCGCATGTGATTTACCTGCCGGGCGTGGCCCGCCATTTTTACGAGTACCCGTCGTTCTTCTCGCTTCAATGCGGCCTGTTGGCGTTGACCAGTCAGACGCTGTTCGATGAACTCTGGCAATGCTTGCCACTAAAGCGTCGTCACCAATTATGCCGACCCGATCACCTGAGCCCAGCCTCCGTTGTCGTGCGTGGCGCGGCGGTGACGGAGGATGCGTTGGCTCTGAGCGCCCGGGCGTTGCTGGATGGCCAGTGGGCGAATGAGTTGGCCTGCGCGCTGGCGATCAATCACGCGCATGTGTTCGCTGCAAGCAGGCCGCGGCCTGAAACGTTGTCGGCCACGGCCTTTCTCCGTTCGATCGAGCAAGCTCGCAAACGGCTGGCAGGCAGCGCCCGGCTGCACAACGTGTGCGACCAATTACTTATCTGGGACCGGCAGCGACGGGAGCCAGAAATCCTGTTTGCCAGTGCGATGCCCGAGCTGGCCCGGCTTACGGCAGAGCAACAGGTCAAACGCTATGAAAAAGGCCTGGTTGCGTTGCTTAACCAGGATGATCCGAGTGCGCAGAGCGCGGCGTTTGAGCAGGTGTTGGCGCTCGAGCGTCAGCGCAAGGAGCACACGCAGGTGTTGAGCGCACAGATCAAGGATGCGCAGCATCAACTGTTCGATTTGCCGTTCTGGCTTGCGCGCCCTAGGGGAGGGCGCAGGCGTGCTGCGCTGTTTTTGAGCGCCCAGGTCGAAGCATTGCGCTGTGAGGTTGAGTTGCAACACCAGCTCAAGCTCATATCCACGGCGCATCGTGACGTGATTAGCGAAGTGCTGGACCAGCCTGCAGCGCGCAAACGCCCTGGCAGTCAAACCCAGGTGCTGTCGGTCTCGGTGGGCAGCGCGCCGGATGCCTTCTATCCGCTGCATAACCTGTGGGTGGTGACGCGAGTGACCGCGCTGAAAAAACCGGCAGGCGCAATTCCGGTGGTGCTGTATGCGTTTGGAGATTATGGCGGGCTTATGGCTTTTTCCGGCCTGGAGGCGCTGACGCAGGGGCTCAAAGCGACACTGGGCAGCAGTGACTATTCCAGGTTATGGGGTTGTGTCGAACGGGATAAGCTCCACGACTTGCGCGCCCATGCGGTGCGCAACACGCTGGCTGTGCGTTACGAGCCTGTCTACATCAGCCCCACGGGTCTCTCGCTGAAAAACCTGGTGATGTACTACGCAGGGTTGAGCAAACGCATCGGTGGCATGACGGGGCTTTTCGGCGAGGTGAAGGATGCGATGGTCAGCCGCTTGTTGTGGGTGGTCGAGCTGCACCAACATCTGGCGTTTCCTCCCAACCATGCTTTGAGCCAGGCGTTGGCCAATGTGGACGTGCTGCGTAAAGTTGCGCTTGAGATGAAAGAATCTCCACCGTGGCTGGCCAGCGCAACGCGTACCCAGCTCAAACAATTCCAACGCCTCAAGCGCAGGTACCTGGGCAGTGCCGCTGCCGCTGAAAGCGGGCTCGTGCAGATCCTGCCTGACCTGGACACCTTCGCCCGCAGTGCATTGATCGCTCGTTTGACTGAAGACGGTTTTTACCCGGAACTGGACATCGACAAGCCGTTGATCGACTTGCCGGATGACACCTACAGCAGTTTTTGTGGCCACGAAAGTCGCTGCACGCCGGGCGATCGCAAAGTCATCGTGACACCCAGCCTCAAACGCCACACGTTCAGCATGCTGCAACTGGCGTTGCATAACCTTGACTCGCAAGCACCCTGGACACGCCCGCGATTGACACGCGGCCGCTATCTGCAACCGCAGTGGCGCCAGCGACTGAACGCCGATTATCTGATCAACACCGTGTCTTCGCTGGATATCGGCGGTAATTACGCGATACGGGCCCACCGTGCATTTTACCCTGCGGGGGCGAGCGGTCAGAGGGAAGAACGTATCCCTGTGCTGATAAATCGCACGTTGCGGGACTGCGCGCAGATGCAGCTTTTTTCAGCGGCCGCCCAGGGTTTGAGCGCCCAGGCGCAGAGCCTGTTCAAGGTTGCAATGGCAGCCCGCACGGCTGAAGACCTGTTAAAGAACGGGCATCGGCTGACGCTCAGTGTGGTTCATTTGGTAGGACACACGATGCTGCATGATCGTTACATCGCAGGCATTGTGGTGATGGCGGACCAGGCCAGCGGACGCTGCGTGGTTTACTGGCCGGCCGCGCCCCAAGCCTTGGTCATCAGCGAATACACCAGTGTGGGAGTAGCCCTGGCGGCGCTCAATCGTATGGCTGCAGAGCCCGATTACGTTAAGGTTCTGGCGCGACAGGTTGCACCGGGTTGGGCATTCGAGGCCATCGCCCATAACGTCGATGCAACAAACAAGACCAGCTCGATTTATGACGTGGACCATATCCTCGCCGGTTTTTCATTCTTCGAAGGTGTGTGGAGGAGCTATGAGTTTTTCCGCTCATTCAAAATCACGCACCTTGAGCCTACGCCAGCGGTCAATGAAATCGAAGAGCTGATCCACGAGCAGATTGCCAGTGCACCGTCGAACTGGTTGGCGGTGGTGCCCACCACCTACCCTGACGCCATGGCACTGCTGTACGCGGCCAGCTCGCTGGAGTTGCAAGGGCGGGTTCAAGCCGTCAGTAACTCCAGCTGGATGTTGGCGACTTATCGGGTTCAACGTCTTGAAGAGCAGAGCGAGGCCACCAGGCGCGGGTTGCTGGGTATTTTGATTCCGTTATTCGGTAAGGCTAACGACTTCCATGATTTGCTGTTGGCTGCCCGACGCTATCATCGCTTTGGCGACCCTAACGATGCCGTGGATGTGGCGTTCATGACCCTGTTTCTGGCGGTCGAACTGGCGACAGACTTTGCACCTGTTCCCAAAGTGAAGGGCGGTAAGGTCATAGGTATGCGTTCGCCGATGAAGGTTCTGAGTCGTATCCGTCGCTTGCCGATGGCAATACGTAGTCATTTGCCCAGCGCGTCTTCGTCGCTGGTGACGCAATCGAAGCTCTTGGACCGTTTCAGAATCAAGGGTAAGCCCGAGGGCGCCGTAGCGTTGAAAGGGCCGGGCAGGCAAGGCGTGCATGTCAAGAACGGTGAGCAGTTCATAGCGGACGATACGCACCATTACCCGGTTTACCAGCGCGAAAGCGAAGAGGTATTTCGTCTGCGAAATAGCCGGGAACCGGGACTGGATGAGTTGGTCATCAACATTCAAGAGCCTAAAGAGTGGTTGTTGGGCATGAATGCGCCACAACCTGGGCCCAGCTCCGGGGTGCATAACCCATGGCCCGTTTCCCCATTGCCGGATTGGCAACCCCCTCGTACGCGCACGGCTACCGAGAATCGGATTGTGCAGTCACGTACAACGGATACTCAGTGGCTGAGTTGGCGTGTTCAAGTCCAACCCAGTCAAATTGTAGACTTTCCGGCGGCTGGCGTGTTTGAGGTAGGCGTGGGTCCCAGAGGTTCTGAGCTCAATGCCAGGTTTTTACGCGTGGCTCCTCCTTATACCGCCATCCAGGATCCGAGCAGCGGTTTCTACCGGATGCTCCCGCAGGGTGATCGTGCACCGTTGAACGGCCTGGTGTTTATCACCCGAAATGAGCCACCGGGGCGATCCGCGCTAACCGATATCATGCGCTGGACAAGCACTGATATTCGCGACCAGCCTATTCCCGTATCACGCCTGCCTTCAGGTGGGTGGCAAAATCATCCGGCACTGTTCGACAGGCCGTTGAGGCAGTATGTGACCATGGCCTTTCCCACCCTGACGAATGACGCTCGAACGTTTGCCGTCATAAGGTTGGTTGAGTTGTCAGGTCCTTCCCGGGCTGCCACGGCAAGCCATTTGCTCGACATCCGCGCGACGCTGGACGAATGGCTACCCGCGCCTCCTGCGAGGAGCGGTCAAACGGATGATTTACTGCGGATGTTGCGACCTAATGAACGGCGCAGCGAATATCTATACATCGGTTTTGAAGGCAAGGCGCCCGGCTTCACGCGTGTAGACTTCATACCGCCTCATCCGTTAGACCCGAGCCTGCAATATGCTGTCACACCGGTCAGGACGCAGAGGCTTGAAGCAGAGCGCGCCGCCGTCAGAACCGTGTTGGAGCAGCAGGGTTACCGCATTGTGGACTTGTCTGTGCGACGCCCAGGGTTACCTCTTGGAGAAAACAGTATTGAATCAGTCGTGACTCATCCCCGTTCGAGCACAATTTACTACGTGGCCTACCAATGGTTTGAGACAGGGCGAATTAGCGTGAGAACGAAGCTTTCGGACAAGTGGGTTCGGGTAGCCATCAACTCCCACCCTGACTCTGCTTTATTAAGGGCGGTTGACAACGCGATGCAAGAACAACGCTTGGTGCGGATTGTGGCCGGTATCCAGTGGCCCACAAAGGGACAGCTGGCCCCCACTGTTTATTTCGTCAAATTGAACCCTTAGCGTTGATGAGAGCCATTGCACCGGCGCCGCCAAACAGCGCAGCGCTGGTGCGGTTGAACCAGCTCTGGCCCGAACCGCTGCGCAAATACCGCGCGGCGCCATGGGCGCCCAAGCCGTAAGCCAACTTGCACAACAGGTCGAGCACCGTCCAGGTGGCGATCATGATCAACAATTGCGGTAAAAACGCCTGCTCGGCGCTGAGAAACTGCGGCAGGAAGGCCGCAAAAAACAGGATGTCCTTGGGGTTGCTGGCCCCCAGTACGAAGGCCCGGCCAAACAACGCACCAAAGCGCGGCACAGCCGGGGACGTTGGCACTTCGGCGCCTGCGCTCGGCAGCCGCGATTGCTGCCAGCTTTGCCAGGCGAGGTAGAACAGGTACAGCGCGCCGACGATCTTCAGTGCGCTGAACAATTGCTCGGATGCCAGCAACAGCGCGCCGAGGCCAAGTGCCGAGGCGCTCAGCAGACAGATCGAAGCAAATACGCCGCCCAGAAACGCCGGGTAAGAGCGGCGCAGACCGAAGTTGAGGCTGTTGCTGATCATCAGCAATGACAGCGGGCCGGGGATCAGGATCACCACCAGCGCAGCGCCGCTGAACAACAGCCAGGTATCCAGGTTCATCTACAGTTCTCCCTTACGTGCAAAAGCCCCACCCGAAGGTGAGGCGGTTTTTCAGCCCTTCCTGAACTACAGAAAGATGAACTTGGCGATAAAGATCGCGCACAGCACCCACAGGCTGATGGAAATCTCACGGTACTTGCCGGTGCCGGCCTTCAACGCCACATAGGTGATAAAGCCCAGGGCGATTCCGTCGGCGACCGAAAATGTCAACGGCATCATGATCGCGGTCACGATGGCCGGAATGCTGTCGGTGGCTTCATCCCAATTGATATGGGCCATGCTCGCCATCATCAGCATTGCCACGTAAATCAATGCGCCCGCCGTGGCATAGGCGGGAATCATGCCGGCCAGCGGCGCGAAAAACATCGCCGCCACAAACAGCACGCCTACGGTCACGGCAGTCAAGCCGGTGCGGCCGCCGGCAGCTACACCGGCAGCGCTTTCCACATAGCTGGTCACGGGCGGCACGCCAACCATGGCGCCGAACACGCTGGAAGCACTGTCGGCCTTTAATGCACGAGACAGGTTGTCGATCTTGCCGTCTGCCTTGACTAGCCCTGCGCGTTGGGCAACGCCCATCAGTGTACCGGCAGTGTCGAACATGTGTACAAAAAGAAAGGCAAATACCACGCTTATCATGCTCACATTGAACACACCCATCACGTCCATGGCCATCCAGGTCGGTGCCAGGCTCGGTGGGGTAGAGAGAATGCCGTTGTAATGCACCAGGCCCAGGCCCCAGCCCGCCAGGGTCACGGCGATGATGCTGATCAGGATCGCGCCGAATACGCGGTGGTAACTGAGGATGGCGATCAGCAGGAAGCACACCGCCGCCAGCAGTGGGGCGGGTTCATGCAGGGAGCCGAGCTTGATCAGGGTGGCCGGGCTGTCGACGATGATGCCGGCGGTTTTCAGGCCGATCACACCCAGGAACAGGCCCACGCCCGCGCCCATGGCATGACGCAGGCTGACCGGGATACTGTTGAGCAACCATTCGCGGATACGCGACAGCGTCAGGATCATGAACAGCACACCCGAGACAAATACCGCACCGAGGGCGGTTTCCCAGTTGTAGCCCATGGTGCCGACCACGGTGTAGGTGAAAAACGCGTTCAAGCCCATGCCCGGCGCCAGGCCCACTGGCCAGTTGGCGTACAGGCCCATCAACAGGCAGCCCAGCGCGGCGGCGATGCAGGTGGCGACGAAAGCCGCGCCGTGATCGATACCGGCATCGGCCATGATGTTGGGGTTGACGAAAATGATGTAGGCCATGGTGATAAAGGTGGTGAGGCCGGCGATCAGCTCGGTCTTCACTGTGGTGCCATGCAAGCGCAGTTTGAACAGGCGCTCCAGCCAACCGCCTCGGGGCGCGGCCAGATCCAACGTAGGGGCTTCGGTTTTACGGCTATCCACAGCGAGTACTCCTCAATCGTTTTATTGTTATTTCCAGCGCCGGTTACATGAGTGGGCAACCGCGCTTTGAGGTACTGGCGGGCTTTGTTGACCAAAAGGTCAGGAACTCGCACGAAGCGAATTATGCTTTTGTATACAAATAAAGCAAATAATGTTTTCGATTATCTTGGCGAAAAGGGATGAAAGGCCCAGGCCAAGGGATTTATTCTGCACGACGCCTTGAAACAAGCCTTCGATACCCGCACCTTGTGGGCGCAAGCATTCGGTCAGCGCGGCGAAAAAGGGGAGCCCCATGTACAAGGTTTATGGCGATTACAAGTCGGGCAATTGCTACAAGGTCAAATTGATGCTCAATCTGTTGGGCATCCCGTATGAATGGATTGATATCGATATCCTCAAGGGTGATACCCAGACCCCGGCGTTCCTGGCCAAGAACCCCAATGGCAAGGTCCCGGTATTGGAGCTCGAAGATGGCACCTGCCTGTGGGAGTCCAACGCGATCCTCAACTTCCTCGCCGATGGCAGCGAATTCCTGCCGACCGAACCGCGCCTGCGCACGCAAGTCCTGCAGTGGCAATTCTTCGAGCAATACAGCCACGAGCCCTACATTGCGGTGGCGCGGTTCATTCAGTTTTACCTGAACATGCCCGAGGATCGGCTGGAAGAATACAAGACCACCCACAAAGGCGGTTACAAGGCCTTGAGGGTGATGGAGCGTCAGCTTCAAGCCACGCCTTATTTAGTGGGCGAGCAGTTTTCCATTGCCGATATTGCGTTGTATGCCTACACCCATGTGGCCCATGAAGGCGGCTTTGACCTTGCGCCGTATACGGCGGTGCAGGCGTGGTTGCAGCGCGTGGCCAGTCATCCCAAGTACGTGGCGATGCTCGACTGATTCCCTCGGTCCAATGTGGGAGCTGGCTTGCCTGCGATAGCGTCACCCTGGTGCCCCGGCTAAACCGAGGTGTCTGCATCGCAGGCAAGCCTGCTCCCACATTCAGCGCGGCGGCGTGTCAGGCAGTGCTTTGTTGAGCAGTTCAAAGCAGCGCTGCGCCGCCGGGCTCAAGCCCATCCCGCTACGGCTGATCAACCCGATCTCCCGATTCACCCCGGGATGATCGATGCTGATCCGCTTCAAACCTTCCAGGCTATCGGCCGCTGACTCCGGCAACACACTGATGCCCAGGCCCTGGCGCACCAAGGCCAATACGGTCGACATGTAGTTGGCCTCCATGCCGGCGTTCAGCGTCAACCGTGTCTCATCGAACAGCGTGTCCACTTGCTCGCGCACACTGCTGTCGCGCCCGGTCAGGATGATCGGCTGGTCCGCCAATTGTTCCAGCGTCAGTTGGCGATGGCGGGCGAGCGCATGGCCTGACGGCACAAATGCGCACAAACGATCATTAAGCACGGGCACGAAGTCCAGGCCGTGGCTCAGGCGGGCGCGCACGCCGATGCCGAAATCCACTTCGCCGTTGCGGACCTTTGCGTGAATGCGCTGGGCCACCAGGTCATGCAGGCGCACTTCGATGCCGGCGAAGCGTTCGCGAAACAGGCGCAAGGCCGGGGGCAGAGCGCCTGCGCAGACTGAGGGCAAGGCGGCAATGGTCACCACGCCGCGGCGCAAGGCGGCGAGGTCGCGGGAGCCAGTGACGATGTTGTCCAGGTCCAGCAGCAGTTTTTCCATGGGCCCGCGCGCCTCCTGGCCCGCAGCGGTAATGCTCACGTGGCGCGGGCTGCGGTCGAGCAGCGCGACGCCGAGCCAATCTTCCAGTTGTTGCACCTGCACGGTGAGGGCCGACGGCGAAAGGTGTAACTCGTTGGCCGCTTTGGTGAAACTGCCAGTGCGGGCCACCGCGAGGAACGCCTGGATGTGCTGGATCGAGTTTTTCATTTTGTTTTTCCGAACGTGCTAGGCCGAATATTCCAATTTACAAAGACTAGCCCGCTTCCAATACTTCAGGGAAAACAATAACCGGCCAACCAGGCCGCCCTGGAGTAACCCATGCTCGCAACCCTGGGTGTCATCACCATCCTGTGCCTGCTCGCTGCCGTCATGAGCAAGCGCCTCTCGCCACTGGTGGCTTTGATCGCCTTGCCGATCATCGCTGCGCTGATCGGCGGCTTCGGCCTGCAAACCAGTGCCTTCATCATTACCGGTATCAAGAACGTCGCCCCTGTGGTCGGCATGTTTGTGTTCGCGATCCTGTTTTTCGGGATCATGACCGACGCGGGCATGCTCGATCCCATCATTGATCGCATCCTGCGCACGGTCGGCACGCGTCCTACACGGATTGTGGTGGGGACCGCGACCCTGGCGTTGCTGGTGCACCTGGACGGCTCTGGCGCGGTGACCTTTCTGGTGACGGTGCCGGCGATGCTGCCGCTGTATACGCGGCTGGGCATTGATAAACGCATCCTCGCCTGCGTGTGTGCGATGGCCGCCGGCGTCAACTTCCTGCCCTGGACCGGCCCGGTGCTGCGTTCGTCGGCGGCGCTGCATGTGCCAGTGGCCGACCTGTTCCAGCCACTGATCCCGGTGCAGATCGTCGGGTTGATCTTTGTCTTCGCCTGCGCCTGGTGGCTGGGCCATCGCGAAGAAAAACGCCTGGGCCTGGGCGCCGGTTCCAGCGTGGAGGCGGTGCCGCAACGAGTGCTCAGCGATGACGACATCAAGCTGCGCCGTCCACGGTTGTTCTGGGTCAACCTGGTGCTGACCGTGCTGGTGATGGTGGTGATGATCGCCGGCTGGGTCGACCCGGTGGTGATGTTCATGCTCGGCACCGTGGTTGCGTTGTGCATCAACTATCCCAACGTGGACGTCCAGCGTGCGCGCATTGACGCTCATGCGAAAACCGCCCTGACCATGGCCAGTATCCTGCTCGCGGCCGGGGTATTTACCGGCATCATGCAAGGCACCGGCATGCTCAAGGCCATCGCCGAAGTGGCGGTGGCGCAGATTCCGGCGGGCCACGGCAAGTTGATCCCGGCCGTCGTGGGCTTTTTGTCCATGCCCCTGAGCATGTTGTTTGACCCCGATTCCTACTATTTCGGCGTGATGCCGGTGATCGCCGAAGTCGGCAAAGCCCTGGGCGTCGACCCGCTTCAGGTGGCCCAGGCTTCGCTGCTGGGCGTGCACACCACCGGCTTCCCGGTCAGCCCGCTGACCCCTGCGACCTTCCTGCTGGTGGGCCTGTGCAAGATCGAACTGGCCGATCACCAGCGCTTCACCATTCCTTTCCTGTTTGCCGCCTCGGTGTTGATGACCCTGACGGCGTTGCTCCTGGGAGTGATTTGACATGAACACCTTGCGCATCGGCTCCGGCGCCGGCTACTCCGGCGACCGTATAGAACCCGCCGTGGAACTGGCCAAACACGGCGACCTGGATTACCTGGTCTTCGAATGCCTGGCCGAACGCACCATCGCCCTGGCGCAACAGGCGCGTATCAGCGACCCGCAAGGCGGTTATGACCCGCTGCTGGCTGAGCGCATGCGCCGTGTCTTGCCCTTTGTGGGGCAGGGGACGGGGCGTCGACGCCTGCGCGTGATCACCAACATGGGCGCGGCCAACCCGCTGGCGGCGGTCAGTGAAGTACGGCGCATTGCTGGCGAGCTGGGCCTGGGCCTCAAGGTTGTGGCGGTGGTCGGGGATGACGTGCTGCATACCTTGTCTGCCGAGCAGTTGCTGGATAACGGCCAGACCGTAGGCGCATTGGGTGAGCGGCTGATTTCTGCCAATGCCTACCTGGGCGTGGAGGGCATTGTTCAAGCGTTGCGCGCCGACGCCGATGTGGTGATCACCGGGCGCGTGGCCGACCCTTCGCTGTTCCTGGCGCCGCAGATGTTCGAGTTCGGCTGGGCCTTCGATGATTGGCCGCGACTGGGCCGGGGCACGCTGGTGGGGCATTTGCTTGAGTGCGCGGGGCAGGTCAGTGGCGGTTATTTCGCCGATCCAGGCTTCAAGGATGTGGAGGATCTGGCGCGCCTGGGCTTTCCCCTGGCCGAGATCGACGCCGACGGCAACGCAGTGATCACCAAGGTGGCAGGCTCGGGTGGGCGGGTCAGCCGCGCGACCTGCGTCGAACAACTGATTTATGAAGTTCACGACCCGGCAGCTTATTTGACCCCGGATGTGACGGCCGACTTTTCCCTGGTGGGGTTTGTCGAGGAGGGCGTGGACCGGGTGCGTGCCCAGGGAGCCAGTGGGCGTGCCCGGCCTGATCAACTGAAGGTCAGCGTCGGTTATCTGGACGGTTGGATTGGTGAAGGGCAGATGTCCTACGGTGGTCCCGGCGCTGTCGCACGGGCCGAGTTGGCGCGGGAAGTGGTGCTCAAGCGTCTCGCGTTGATCGGGGTCAACATGCAGGACCTGCGTGCCGAGTTGATCGGCATGGATTCATTGCACGGCCCTCGCAGCAGCGTCGAGCCTTGGGAAGTGCGCCTGCGAGTTGCCGCCCGGTGTGACGAGCGCAGCGACGCCGTGCGGGTCGGCAATGAAGTGGAGACCCTCTACACCAACGGCCCGGCCGGCGGCGGTGGGGCGAGCAAGAGCGTGCGTCAGGTGGTGGCGGTGGGGTCGTTGCTGTTGCCCCGTGAAGCGGTCAAACCGAGGATTGAAGAATGAAACTGCACAGGCTGGCCCATTCCCGCACCGGGGATAAGGGCGACACGTCGAACATCTCGATCATTGCCTATCGCGCCGAGGATTATCCGTTGCTGTGTGAACAGCTGACGGCTGAGCGCGTGGCCGAGTTCTTTGCTGATTTACGCGATTCCGATGCGGCACCGGTTCAGCGCCATGAGTTGCCGAACGTGCAGGCGCTGAACTTCGTCCTGCCGGGAATCCTGCGCGGCGGCGTAACCCGCTCGCTGGCCCTGGACGCCCACGGCAAGTGCCTGGGTTCGGCATTGCTGGATCTCGACCTGACAATACCCACCTGATTTCTGTAGGAGCGAGCTTGCTCGCGAAGAACTCACAGGCACCGCGTTTATTCAGGCAGCCCCCGTTATCGTTGACGTTTTTCGCGAGCAAGCTCGCTCCTACATTGATCGCCGCGTACTTCAGATCGCAGCGAAGCGCTTGTCCAGGTAGTCAATGATCACCTTGGAGTCATACATCCAGGTGGTCTGGCCGTTCTCTTCGATGCGCAGGCAAGGCACTTTGATCTTGCCGCCTTGCTCCAGCAGGGTCTGGCGGTCCTGCTCGTTGTTCTTCGCGTCCTTGAGCGCCACCGGCACATTCAGGCGGTGCAGGGTGCGACGGGTCTTCACGCAGAACGGGCAGGCGTGGAACTGATACAGGGTCAGGTCCTTGGCCGCAGCATTGACCTTGGCCTGTTGTTCGGCAGGGCGTTGCTTTTTGCGTGGGCGGGTAAGAAAGTCGCCCGCGATGATGACGTGGCCGAGGCCCACTCGAAGTGCTTTGACGAACATGGCTGAAACCTCTTGCCCATGACTGAGGGGGCGCAGCTTACCTGATTTCTGCAGGCGAAAAAAAACCGGCGATGAACGCCGGTTCCTTCCTGCCCAGCCGGTTACTTGATCAGGCTGAGAAATTCGCTGCGGGTGGCCGCGTTCTCGCGGAACTCACCCAGCATCACCGAGGTGATCATCGACGAATTCTGTTTCTCGACACCGCGCATCATCATGCACATGTGCTTGGCCTCGATCACCACGGCCACGCCCAGGGCGCCGGTCACTTCTAACACGGCGTCGGCGATCTGGCGGCTGAGGTTTTCCTGGATCTGCAGGCGGCGCGCATACATGTCGACAATGCGTGCGACCTTCGACAGGCCCAGCACTTTGCCGCTCGGGATATACGCCACGTGGGCCTTGCCGATAAACGGCAGCAGGTGGTGCTCGCACAACGAGTACAGCTCGATGTCCTTGACCAGCACCATTTCGCTGTTGTCAGAGCTGAACAAGGCACCGTTGGTGACTTCCTCGAGTGTCTGTTCATAACCGCGGCAGAGGTACTGCATTGCCTTGGCGGCACGCTTTGGCGTGTCGAGCAGGCCCTCGCGGGACACGTCCTCGCCGAGTTGGCCGAGGATCGCGGTGTAATTCTGTTCCAGGGACATGAAACTACCTGTGGGATTTTCGCAAAGCGCAAGGTTACGGTGGCGGACACATCGCTGCAAGCCTGACGATGGCACTTGTTACTCGTCGCGCCCTTCCATCATGGTGCGCTTGAGCATCACATACACCGCGCCGGCACCGCCGTGACGAGCCTGGCAGGAGGTAAAGCCGAGCACCTGGGCATGCTGGCGCAGCCAGGTATTGACGTGACTCTTGATCATCGGGCGCTTGCCGTCCAACCGCACAGCCTTGCCATGGGTGACGCGCACGCAGCGGATTTCGAATTTGGTCGCTTCGGCCAGGAAGGCCCAGAGGGTTTCCCGGGCTTTTTCCACGGTCATGCCGTGCAGGTCGAGGCTGCCTTCGAACGGGATCTGGCCGGCCTTGAGCTTGCGCATCTGGCTTTCCTGCACGCCGTCGCGGGCCCACATCAGTTCATCTTCGGGGCCGACGTCGATCACGAACTGGTCCGACAGGCCGTCCACGGTAGTGGCATCGGTGCGCACGGTCGCGGCCTGGCGCAGCTTGGCGATCTGCGCGCGGTCAGTCTTGGGTTTGCCGGTGTCGGCGCGGTCGTGCTTGATCGGCTTGACGCCGCGCAGCTCGTTTTTGAACAGGGAAAAATCGTCGTCTTGCATGTCAGCCTCCGCGAAGGGCGGGCAGTTTACCTAAATCGCGGCGGCCAGGGCGCAGGAAACGCTATCCAAGCGCCATCAGTCGTGCTTTTTCATCAGGTGAGAGGCGATATTCAACGACAGCGGCTGGCGCATTTTCCGGCGGCTGCGACGCCACAACCACACGCCCAACCACAGCACCAGCAAGCCGATCCCCAGCAGGAGTGCCGAGCCGCCCGGGCTGGCATTCAGTTCGCCCAGGGCGGGCGAATGCCCAAACAGACCGGCGCCACCAGCGCCCGCCAACAACAAGCCTACTAGCGCCAGCAACGCGGCAATGCACGCTACCAGGCGCAGACGCCAATTGCTCGGGCCCTTGGGGCGCAAGCGACGAGCATCAAAACCATCGGATATCTTCATTCCGACCTTTCCTCCAGGGTATCGGCCCTTCGACCGGAAGATACACAGGTTGTTCCGGGGGGAGAGGTAAATGCGCCAAATGAGAGGGCTTTGCGGATGAGCGGAGCAATAAACACGCCGCTCACCGCCAGCAGCATCAGATCAAGTCTTTGGCCAGCGCCAGGGTGGCGAAGTTGTCTGCCATGATGGCCATTTCGGTTTGCTGCACATGCTCGGCGCTCAGGATACCGCCCTTGTAGGGCAGGTCGCGGGTGGCACAGGCGTCTTCCACCAGCGTGCAGCGAAAGCCCAGGTTCTTGGCCGCGCGCACGGTGGTGCTGACGCTGGAGTGGCTCATGAAACCGCAGACGATCAGGTCCAGGGAGCCGAGGTCTTGCAGGTGTTTTTCCAGGCCGGTGCCATGGAAGGCGCTGGGCAGCAGTTTGCCGATGATGGTTTCGTCACCCTCAGGCTCTAGGCCCGGAATGAATTCGCCGCGCTCGCCCTGGGGGTCAAACAGGCCGCCCACGGTGCCCAGGTGGCGCACATGCACAATCGGGCGCCCGGCACTGCGCGCTGCGGTCACAAGCTGCTTGATGTTTTCTACCGCCGCGTCCATGCCCGAGAGGGCGAGCGGGCCGCTGAGGTATTCTTTCTGGGCGTCGATGATCACCAGGGTCGCATGATTGAGGTTGGCTGCTGCGTAACCGCGACCGCTGAGTTGAAACATCGTCTTTGGAACGGACATTCTGGGGCTCCTGTGAGTGGGGCTTTTGCGACATTGTCCACTGGCTGAGCGCTTCTGTGAATCGCTACTATCGTAAGGTACGCCGTTGCTGGCGTGCAGCCATGTCAAGAGGCAGGCCTGTTTAACACAATGCGGGCAGATTCGATGAAATCCGACGTACGGCGCCAGGTTTTTCGTACATCGTCGGTACAGGTGAAGGCTGTTAGAATCGCCAGTCGTTTTTTCCAGGAGCTTGCCCCCGTGATCACTTCTCGCCTGCGCACCTTGCGCGACCACATCCGTTGGGCTGTCAGCCGTTTCCATGGGGAAGACCTGTTTTTTGGCCATGGCACCGACAATGCCTGGGACGAAGCCCGGCAATTGGTACTGGGCGCCTTGCACCTGCCGTGGGAAATCGCCGACAGCTATTTGGATTGCAACCTGGAAGAAGAGGAAATCTCCCACGTGCAGCGCTTGCTGCATCGCCGTATCCATGAGCGAGTGCCAACGGCCTACCTGTTGAAGGAGGCCTGGTTTTGCGGCATGTCGTTTATCGTCGATGAGCGCGTATTGATCCCGCGTTCACCCATAGGCGAGCTGATTGAAGACCGCTTCGAACCCTGGCTGGCCCAGCCGCCGGCACGCATCCTCGACCTGTGCACCGGCTCCGGTTGCATCGGCATCGCCTGTGCCTATGAATTCCCCGAGGCCGAAGTGGTGCTGGGAGACTTGTCCTTCGAAGCCCTGGAAGTGGCGAACCAGAACATTGAGCGCCATGGCGTCGACGAGCGGGTCTACACCGTGCAGGGCGATGGTTTTGACGGGCTACCCGGCCAGCGTTTCGACCTCATCGTGTCGAACCCGCCCTACGTGGATGCCGAAGATTTCGCCGACATGCCCGATGAATACCAGCACGAACCGGAACTGGGCCTGGCCTGCGGCGACGACGGCCTGAACCTGGTACGCCGGATGCTGGCTGAAGCTGCGGACCACCTCACCGAGAAGGGCCTGCTGATTGTCGAAGTGGGCAACAGCCAGGTGCATGTCGAGGCGCTGTACCCGGAAGTGGATTTCGCCTGGCTGGACTTCAAGCGCGGTGGGCATGGGGTGTTTATGTTGACGGCTGAGCAGTGCCGCCAACACCAGGCCGTTTTCGCTGCCCGGATATAACTGCAGAAACTCGGTCAATGTGGGAGCTGGCTTGCCTGCGATAGCGGTGGGTCAGCTTGCACTTGTGCTACTGATACATCGCTATCGCAGGCAAGCCAGCTCCCACATTTTGATTGCATTTCAATCTATCAGCGGTGTGTGGCAATCCAGATCAACAACCCCGCCTGAAACACCGTAAACGCCACCAGACAGGTGATGGTAAAGCGCAGCCCGCTGTCTTCACGCTTGAACTTGGTGACTTTTTCCTCTTCCTTGCGCAGCTTCACTTCCTGCTCCGCCAGGTTCTGCTCTGCCTGTTGCAGCATCTGCGCGGCTTCCAGGATCTCCACGAACTGCACTTTCTCGGTGTTCCAACTGTCCAGCACGTCGCTGACCTTGCCGGGTTGCACATTGCCCTTGAGGTGCTGCACATCGGCGTAGGCCACATCGAAACCCTGGATACGCAGGAAGTGATCGCGGCGCAGGCGCGTGGCTTCGTTGAGGGCGTCCTTGTTGGCCAGGTCCACGCCGTCGACGCGGTAGTGTGACCACTTCTTCTTCGCCCAGGCGGCGCCTTGGGCCACCAGGAAGCGCCCGATACCGCGGTTGGCCGGCTCGATTTCCAGGCTGTTGCCGGGCCCGAAATGCACGCGGTGTTTATCGTGATCGACCCAGATATCCAGGTGGTTCTGCTCGCGCCGTACTCGCTGGCCCGGTAACTGGATGACCATGCGCAACAGGCTGTGGTGTTTATCATGGCGCTCGGCATAGCCGAACTGCACAAAGCGCAACGGCCGTGCGCCGGTCGCGCGGTCGGTGGCCAGCGGGGCCAGGCGCAGCATCTTGAAATGTTCGGCGTGAACGTCGGCCCACGGCAGGGCCGCTGCGGCGCCAGCTTCGGTTGCGGCCGTAGTTTCGGCGGTAGATTCGGGTGTTGTTTCGGTGGTTGTCATGCGGCGCGATCCTGTCCAAGCCCTGCGAGCCGACAATCTTTTTACTGTCGACTCTGGACTTATCGGCCGTTTTTCCCAGGACTGGAGGCCAATTGCCGCTTAACGGGGTTGAAGTCCTTCGATAAAGCTGACGATACGTTGGCCCAGCTCCGCAGCCAGCGGCAGTTTCGGGTCATTGTAGGAGGCCAGTTGCTGCTTCACGTTATTGGGCACGATGCGCATCACGTGGTTCATGCCTTCGATCACCGTCAACTGCGCGTCGGGCTTGGCCTGCTTCAGTTGCCGGGCGTCGCCTACGCCAACCTGGATATCGTTGGTGCCCTGAATGATCAGCGCCGGCATGTCCAGGCGCGCAAAGGCGGCCGACGGATCGGCGCGGAACAGGCTGATCAGATACGGCTGCACGCTGGGTCGGAAAATACCCTCCAATGGGCGCGGCACGTCGGCGTCCACCTGGCCGGCCTTGAGGTGATCGAGTATTTCATTGCTGCGCAGCAGCAGGGCAGGGGGCAAGTGATCGGCCAGTTGCTGACGGATCACCTGGTCCACCGGGCGGGCGCTGCCAGACAAGGAAATGACCCCGGCCGGTTCAAGTTGCGGCGCGGCGAGGGCGGCGACCAGCGCGCCCTCGCTGTGGCCCAGCACAATCAGCGGGCCCATGCGCTTGTCGGCCTTGAGTAATTTGCCCCAGGCCACGGCGTCGGCCACATACGCCTCCAAAGTCAGGTTGCGTTCATCCGGCGTGGCCGCCAGGCTCGCGGCCACGCCGCGCTTGTCGTAGCGCACGCTGGCGATGTTATGCCGGGCCAGTACCCAGGCCAGGCGCTTGAGGCTGTCATTGCGCGCGCCGTCGGCGCTGTTGCCGTTACGGTCGGTGGGGCCGGAGCCGGCGATGATCAGCACCACCGGCACCGGTTTATCCGATTGCGGCAACAGCAGGGAGCCAAAGAGTTGGCCGCTGCCGGTGTCCAGGCTGATCGGGCGTTGCAAGACAACAGGGGAGGCGGCCTGGGCCACGGCGGTGAACAGGGTGAGGGTGAACAGCAGAACTCGCAGCATCATAGCGCCATCATTGGAGAGGTGCCGGTTGGACCAACGTCTACCGGTAAGGTTTCGAGGATGAACTAGTCGGTTAGCCTGCGTATACTGGCTGTCTTAAGTTATTACGGTTGACTTGATTCAACTGATTTCACGGAGCGCCCTGCATGTCCGGCAATACCTTCGGCAAGCTGTTCACTGTCACCACCGCGGGCGAAAGCCATGGCCCGGCGTTGGTCGCCATTGTCGACGGCTGCCCGCCAGGCCTGGAGCTGAGCCTGGACGACCTGCAGCGCGACCTCGACCGCCGCAAGCCCGGCACCAGCCGCCACACCACCCAGCGCCAGGAACCGGACGAAGTCGAAATCCTCTCCGGAGTGTTCGAAGGTCGCACCACGGGCTGCGCCATTGGCCTGTTGATTCGTAACACCGACCAGAAGTCCAAGGACTACTCGGCGATCAAGGACCTGTTCCGCCCGGCCCATGCCGACTACACCTACCACCACAAATACGGCGAACGCGACTACCGTGGCGGTGGCCGCAGCTCGGCGCGTGAAACCGCCATGCGCGTGGCCGCTGGCGCCATCGCCAAGAAATACCTGGCCACCCAGGGCATCGTCATCCGTGGCTACATGAGCCAGTTGGGCCCGATTGAAATCCCGTTCAAGACTTGGGACAGCGTCGAAGACAACGCCTTCTTCTGCCCCGACCCGGACAAGGTGCCGGAACTGGAGGCCTACATGGACCAGTTGCGCCGCGACCAGGACTCGGTCGGCGCGAAGATCACCGTGGTGGCCGAAGGCGTGAAACCGGGCCTGGGTGAGCCGATCTTTGATCGCCTCGACGCCGAACTGGCCCATGCGTTGATGAGCATCAACGCGGTGAAAGGCGTGGAAATCGGCGCCGGCTTCGCCTGCGTATCCCAGCGCGGTACCGAGCATCGCGATGAGATGACCCCTGAAGGTTTCCTCAGCAACAACGCGGGCGGCATCCTCGGCGGTATTTCTTCCGGCCAGCCGATCGTGGCGCACCTGGCGCTCAAGGCCACGTCGAGCATTACCACGCCTGGCCGTTCGATCGATGTGCACGGCAACCCGGTGGACGTGATCACCAAGGGCCGCCACGACCCGTGCGTCGGCATCCGTGCCACACCGATTGCCGAAGCCATGATGGCCATCGTGTTGATGGACCATCTGCTGCGCAACCGCGGGCAAAATGCCGATGTGCGCGTGAGTACCCCGATACTGGGCCAACTGTGATCGCCTGGGGCAATGAGCGAGCTTGTTGTGGCCAGCGAGCTTGCTCGCGCTGGGCTGCGCAGCAGCCCCAATAACATGCTCCCACCGCTCCCATACTGGCGCCTCTCCAGCTTCTACCTCTTCTATTTCGCCCTGCTGGGGGCGACCGCGCCGTTCCTGGCGCTGTACTTCGATCACCTCGGTTTCTCCAGCGCGCGCATCGGCGAGCTGGTGGCCATTCCCATGCTGATGCGCTGCGTGGCCCCCAACCTGTGGGGCTGGATCGGCGACTACACCGGCCGGCGCCTGGCCATTGTGCGCTTCGGCGCGGTGTGCACCCTGGCCAGCTTCTGCCTGATTTTTGTCAGCAAAACCTACGCCTGGCTGGCGCTGGTGATGGCCCTGCACGCGTTCTTCTGGCACGCGGTGCTGCCGCAGTTTGAAGTCATCACCCTGGCCCACCTGCACAAGCAAACCTCGCGCTACAGCCAGATCCGTCTGTGGGGCTCCATTGGTTTTATCCTCACCGTGGTGGTTATGGGGCGCCTGTTCGATTGGCTGAGCCTGGATATTTACCCGGTGGTGGTCGTGGTAATCATGGCCGGCATCATCGGCGCCAGCCTGTGGGTACCGAACGCGCAGCCGGCCAGCCACGGCAACCGCCTGGCCGGCGATGGCTTTCTCAAGCAATTGGGCAGCCCAGGCGTGCTGGCGTTTTATGCCTGCGTGGCGCTGATGCAAATGAGCCATGGCCCGTATTACACCTTCCTCACCCTGCACCTGGAGCATTTGGGCTACAGCCGTGGCGTGATCGGCCTGCTGTGGGCGCTTGGGGTGGTGGCGGAAGTGCTGATGTTCCTGGCCATGAGCCGTATTCTTGCGCGCTTTTCGGTGCGCCGGGTGCTGCTCGCCAGCTTCTTGCTGGCGGCGCTGCGCTGGTGGCTGCTGGGTTCATTTGCCGAGGTTTTCTGGCTGCTGCTGGTGGCGCAGTTGATGCACGCCGCCACGTTCGGCAGCTTCCACGCGGCGGCGATTGCCTTTGTGCAACGCAGCTTCGGTGACCGCCAGCAAGGCCAGGGCCAGGCCCTATATGCCGCGCTGGCCGGCACCGGCGGCGCGCTCGGCGCCCTGTATTCCGGTTACAGCTGGAATCTGCTGGGGCCAACCTTCACGTTCAGTATCGCCAGCCTCGCGGCGCTGGCCGCCGCCATTATCATTGGCCTTCGATTGCAAGAGCCGAACCAAGGAACCGTGCAATGAGCTATGTAGCCGTCTACTCCATCGCCACCCCGGACACCCCGAACAAAGTGTTGACCCATGCCGACGACATCCAGTCGACCCTGGCCGAGCACGGTGTGCGGTTCGAACGCTGGCAGCCCAGCCCAATCGAAAAGGGCGCCAGTGCGGCGCAGATGATCGCCGCGTACCAGGCGCAGATCGATGCTCTGGGCTACGCCGCTGTTGAAGTGGTCAGCGTGACCCACGACCATCCACAGAAAGACGAGTTGCGCGCACAGTTCCTGGATGAACGTACCTACAGTGAAGATGAAGTGCGTTTCTTCATCGCAGGCCAGGGGCTGTTTACGCTGCACATAGGCGACTATGTGTACAGCTTGCGCTGTGAGAAGAATGACTTGCTGATCATCCCGGCCGGTGTACCGCACTGGTTCGACATCGGCGAAAACCCGCACTGTGTGACACTGCGTTTGTTCAACACGGCCCAAGGCGTTGTGCCCTCTTTGACCGGTGATGCGATTGCCGCCCGCTTTCCAGGGCTGGATGACTAAGCATAGATAACTGAATGTTCAACCCTGGCAAGTTGGAAGTTGCTGTGGGAAGAAACTTAATTATTTGTAGGGCAACGCTGTTTGTTCGGTGCTGTGCGCTTTGATTCCACTCTTTATGTAACTCTCTGTTCGGCGTCAATGTTTATGCCATCTGTCAATGGGAGGAATCCGAAAGATGGCAGCGCATCAGCAGATATAAGGAGAGAACAATGAGTGGCCCCGAGGAGACGTATCGCCCGTTGGTTATCGTGCCGACGGCTATCAGAAAACGCATGAGCTTGTCCGGCAAGCCCCTGACTTCCACCGAGCTGGAAATCCTGCGATGGGCCTCCGAGGGCAAGACCGTCTGGGAAATCAGCCAGATTCGCGCCACCTCTGAAGCCACGGTTAAATTTCATCTGCGCAACATCTACGGCAAGTTGGATGTCACCAACCGTGTACAGGCAAAGAATGAGGCCGCACGCCAGGGCTTATGTTAACGGCATGAAAAAGGGCCGCGACGCTGAGTAGCGTCGCGGCCCTTTTTTTTCGGATTTTCAGCTTAGGCCGAATGATAAGTCGGCAGCGCAAAGCGGTTCTGGCTTTGCAACATCGAAATCTGCGGCAGTTCGCTGGCTTGTTCAGCCAAGTCACGGCGAATGGCGCTGATGACCCAGGTCAGTTGATCGGCGGTGTGCAACTGCTGATAAGAGATCGAGCGCTTGACCTGTTTACCTTCGCTGTTGCGCAGGGTCAACAGGATACCGCCGTCCGGACGTGGCTGGGTGGTGACGTCGTAGTTGGAGAATACCGAAGCGAATTTATCTTGGATCAGGCTCATGTCTATCAGCTCCATTGGCTCAAGTTGGCAAGCATGGAGTGATAGGTGCAGTGATTGTGCCAGTATTGGATTTTCTAGAAAATCCTTATAAATCAGTCAGTTATAAATTTATAGGATTTTCATTTTCGTGCAATTTGCATGAAGGGCCATCGTGCATCCTGCATTTTGCGCTATCTGCCCGGTGATTTTCCGGGCAGGAGGGGAAGGGCTGTAATGATACTGACCGCCTTTTGCCAGGAAAAATCCCGGTCGGCTGGCAGGCCGTCATCGCAGGCAAGGCGGCTCCCACATTTAAATGGTGGAGTGTCAGGGGGATAGGCATCGGGCGGCCGCCACGGGATACAAAACTTTTCAAATCCCGCGTGTACAGCCAAAGAACCGCTGACGTATTTTCCGCTACACCAGTCGATGTACCTGGACCAGACCAAGAATAAGAAAAGGGACGTCCCTCCATGACTCATCAGCAAGTCGACATGATCACCTGGCGCATGATGCTGCGTAAGGTGCCTGCCATTGTTCGGGCGCTCCCACGGGTGGTGCGCGGCATGCGTGCGGCCAACGTCACCGACCCCAACCAACCCTGCGGCCTGGGCTGGCATTTCGAACAAGCCACCTTGCGTAACCCTGACGGTGCTGCCCTGCTGTATGGGGACAGCGTGATCAGCTACCGCGACGCCAATCAGTGCGCCAATCGCATTGCCCATCACTTGCAGGCCCAGGGCATCCGCAAGGGCGATGTGGTAGCGCTGTTTATCGAGAATCGCCCCGAGTTGCTGCTCAACGTGCTGGCCGTGGCCAAGCTGGGCGGCATCTGCGCCATGCTCAACACGGCGCAAACTCAAGGGGCGCTGGTACACAGCCTGACCCTGGTCAAGCCGGTTGCCATTGTGGTCGGTGCCGAATTGCTGAGCCCTTACGCAGCAGTGCGCGATCAAGTCCAGATCCCGGCCGAGCGCACTTGGTTCGTGGCCGATCAGCCGGGCAGTAGGGTGCCCGACGGCTACATCGACCTGATGGCCGCCAGTGCCGAAAGCCCGGTGGACAACCCGGCGAGTTCCGCGCAGGTGTTCTTCCACGATCCCTGCTTCTATATCTACACCTCCGGCACCACCGGCTTGCCCAAGGCCGGCATCATGAAGCACGGGCGCTGGACCAAAACCGCCGTGAGCTTCGGCAGTATCGCCCTGGACATGGGGCCACAGGACGTCCTCTATTGCACCTTGCCGCTGTACCACGCCACCGGCCTGTGCGTGTGCTGGGGGGCGGCGATTATCGGTGCGTCCGGCTTTGCCATTCGGCGCAAATTCAGCGCCAGCCAGTTCTGGGACGATGCACGCAAGTTCAAGGCGACCACCCTGGGCTATGTCGGTGAGCTGTGCCGCTATCTGCTCGACCAGCCCGCGAGTGCGCAGGACCGTGATAACCAGGTGACCAAGATGGTCGGCAACGGCCTGCGCCCCGGTGTGTGGGCGCAGTTCAAGCAGCGCTATGGTGTGGAGCATATCTGCGAACTGTATGCCGCCAGCGACGGCAATATCGGCTTTACCAACGTGCTGAACTTTGACAACACCATCGGCTTTTGCCTGCAGCATTGGGCGCTGGTGGACTACGCCCATGACACTGGTGAACCGCTGCGCGGCAGCAACGGGTTCATGGTCAAGGTGCCCACCGGCGGGCAGGGCCTGTTATTGGCGCGCATTGATGATAAGTCGCCCTTCGACGGTTACACCGACCCGGAAAAGAACCGCAAAGTGGTACTGACCGACGTATTCGAAAAAGGCGACCGCTATTTCAACACCGGCGACCTGGTGCGCAGCATCGGTTTCGGGCATGCGCAATTTGTCGATCGCCTGGGGGATACCTATCGCTGGAAGGGCGAAAACGTCTCGACCACCGAGGTGGAAAACGTCCTGCTGAAACACCCGCAGATCGCTGAAGTGGTGGCCTATGGCGTCCAGATCGACAACACCAACGGCCGCGCCGGCATGGTCGCCATCACCCCCAGCGAATCCCTGGCCAGCCTGGACATGCGCGAACTGCTGCAATTCGCCCACGGCCAGTTGCCCCCTTATGCGGTGCCGTTGTTTTTGCGGATCAAGGTGAAGATGGAAACCACCGGCACGTTCAAGTACCAGAAAGTGAAGCTCAAGGAGCAAGGGTTCGACCCGGACAAGGCTGGCAATGACCCGGTCTACGCCTGGTTGCCGGGTTCGGACACCTATGTGCCGGTGACCGGGCAATTGCTGGCGCAGATCCAGGGCGGGCAATTCCGTTATTGATTCTGGCTATGGCGGCTTTTGACAAAAAAGCCATGACACCGGGGAACTCCATCGCGACACTGGGCGCCTTAAACAGTTATGTCAGTCGCCTCAGCAAGGAGCCCCCATGTCAGATCAGCCTAAACAAATGACCGAAGACGAAGCCGCCGAGTTTGCCGAGCAAGTCTTCGACGTCGCTCGGCGCGGCGACGCCGCCATGCTTGCCGCACTGTTGGCGAAAGGCCTGCCGGCCAACTTTCGTAATCACAATGGCGACACCCTGTTGATGCTCGCGGCGTACCACGGCCATGCCGAGGCGGTCAAAGTGCTGCTGGAGTTCAAGGCCGACCCCCTGATCGCCAACGACAAGAACCAGTTGCCGATTGCCGGCGCGGCGTTCAAAGGCAATCTGCCGGTGGTCCAGGCGTTGATCGAGGGCGGCACGCCGATTGACGCGGCCTCCTCGGACGGGCGTACGGCCTTGATGATGGCGGCGATGTTCAACCGCGTTGACATGGTTGACTATCTGCTTGGTAAAGGCGCAAACCCCAAGGCCACCGATGCACAAGGCGCGACGGCACTGGCCGCGGCGCAGACCATGGGCGCGGTGGATACGGCGGCGCAGTTGCAGAAACTGGTGTAGGCTACGCGCCCTTCAAAACTTGCCCGTTACAGGATCGCCCCATGAAAACCGCCCTCGTCGAACTCATCAGCAAAATCAGCGCCGGCGTCATGGGGGACGATGAAGTAGCGCGTATCGCCGAAGAAGCGGCCCAGGCCTACGCGGACCCGGCGGCGTTCCTGGCGGCCAATCCGGATATCAACTACGACGACAGTTTCCCGATCCCGCTGGGGGAGTGGGTGGTGGTCGGTAGCCTGCCGGACACGGTGTTGTTCCAGGCCGATACCTATGGCGACCTGTTTGCCCAGATCGTTGCGTCGTTCGGTCCGGGCGTGGCGTTCAACCTCAAGCCCAAGCAACTGGCCAAGACCGAAGACCTGACCGCGCTCAACCGCATCCAGATCCAGATGAGCGCCCTGAGCCCCGAAGATGGCGGTTATGTGCTGATGAACTTCAGCCAGTTGCTGGACGACGAGATCCAGGCAGTGCTGGTGTTCGGCAACGACCTGGCGCGGGTACTGGAACTGTGTGCCGAAGTCGGCATCAAGGCCGAACCGTCATTGGAAGCCTTAAAGATTGCCGTACACGTCTGAAATAAAACGGAACCCGCGCCAAGGCTGACTATCCTACAAGTGCATGCCCTCACTTAGGAGCGACACCATGGGTTCCACGTTTAATAGTCTGATTGGCCTGATCATCCTCGCGCTGGATATCTGGGCGATCATCAACGTGTTCAAAAGCGGCGCCAGCACCGGCGCCAAAGTGCTGTGGATCCTGTTGATCCTGCTGTTGCCAGTGCTGGGCCTGATCATCTGGGCTATCGCCGGGCCGCGCGGTAACGTGCGGATCTGAGCCCTAATGCCAGTGTAGGAGCGAGCTTGCTCGCGAAAAACGTCAACGATAACGCGTGCTTCCTGGATGAACGCGGTGACTTTGAGTTTTTCGCGAGCAAGCTCGCTCCTACAACAGCAGATTTGTGTGTCGAAAGTATTCGCCGCACGAAATTTTCACATCCCATCCAAGACAATTCGCCGGCTTTATCCGGCTGCCAGGGCTCTATCTCCAGTGCCCTTAAAGGCAGGGCCGTGCCTTACGTTCAGTAATTAATAGCCTTGCCGGCCTCGATCGGGCACCATTTGTGCCACCGCGTTAACCGCCTACCCCAGCCAGCCTGGGCGAGGGACGGACGCCACTGCATTATTTCGCAACTTAAACTTCCAATGGGTCCTAAAACGACATGGCAAACCCGGACGCCCTGAATCAGCAGCGAGCTTCAAATCGCCTGCTGCAACCGACCGTCAAATCCCATCTGGCGTACACGCTGCTCTGCGCATTGGTCATGATGGTGATGTTTTCCCTGCTGCGCCTGGCGTTGCTGGTCTACAACCGCGAGATGATCCTCGATACGCCGGCCTCGACGTTCCTTGAAGCGTTCGCCAACGGCCTGCGCCTGGACATTCGCCTGGTGATGTACCTGCTGATTCCGCTGCTGTTGGCGCTGTTCAGCGTGCGGGCCATGGCGGCGCGCGGGTTCTTCCGTTTGTGGCTGACCGTCGCGTCCAGCATCGCCTTGTTCCTGGGCTTGATGGAGATGGACTTCTACCGCGAATTCCACCAGCGCCTCAACGGCCTGGTCTTCCAGTATGTGAAGGAAGACCCGAAAACCGTGATGAGCATGCTCTGGTACGGTTTCCCGGTGGTGCGTTACCTGCTGGCCTGGGCCGTGGGCACGCTGATCCTGAGCATGGCCTTCAAGGGCGCTGACCGCGCAACGCGCCCACGGGGCCCGTTCAGCGGCGGCACTATCAGCACGCGCCAGGTGGCGCCATGGTACAGCCGCATCGCAGTGTTCATGGTTTGCCTGCTGGTCGCCGTGGTCGCCATCCGTGGCACCCTGCGCCAGGGGCCACCGCTGCGTTGGGGTGACGTCTACACCACCGATTCGAACTTCGCCAACCAGTTGGGCCTCAATGGCACCCTGTCGCTGATCGCGGCGGCCAAGGCGCGCTTTGGTGAAGACCGCGCCAACATCTGGAAGGCGACCCTGGAACAACCGCTGGCCACCCAGACCGTGCGTGACATGCTGGTGCTGCCGCAAGAGAAGCTGGTAGACACCGACACCGCTGCCGTGCGCCGTGACTTCACGCCACCAGCCGAGAAAACCCTGCCGATCAAGAACGTCGTGGTGATCCTGATGGAAAGCTTCGCCGGTCACTCGGTGGGCGCTTTGGGACGTCCGGGCAATATCACCCCGTACTTCGACAAGCTGACCCACGAGGGCTTGCTGTTCGACCGCTTCTTCTCCAACGGCACCCACACCCACCAGGGTATGTTCGCCACCATGGCCTGCTTCCCGAACCTGCCGGGTTTCGAATACCTGATGCAGACTCCGGAAGGCAGCCACAAGCTGTCGGGCCTGCCGCAGTTGCTCAGTGCGCGTGATTTCGACGATGTGTATGTCTACAACGGCGATTTTGCCTGGGACAACCAGTCGGGCTTCTTCAGCAACCAGGGCATGACCAACTTCATCGGCCGCAATGACTTCGTCGACCCGGTGTTCTCCGACCCTACATGGGGCGTGTCCGACCAGGACATGTTCAACCGTGGCCTGGAAGAACTGAAGGCCCGCGAAGGCGGCAAGCCGTTCTACGCACTGCTGCAAACCCTGTCCAACCACACGCCGTACGCATTGCCGACCCCGTTGCCGGTAGAGAAAGTCACCGACCGTGGCAGCCTCAACGAGCATTTGACGGCCATGCGCTACTCCGACTGGGCCTTGGGCCAGTTCTTTGAAAAGGCCCGCAAGGAGCCGTACTTCAAGGAAACCCTGTTCGTGATCGTCGGTGACCACGGCTTTGGCAATGAGCAGCAGATCACCGAGATGGACCTGGGTCGCTTCAACGTGCCGATGCTGATGATTGCACCGGGCATGCGCGAGAAGTTCGGTGAGCGTGACCACACCGTGGGCACCCAGATCGACATCGTGCCGACCATCATGGGCCGCCTGGGCGGCGATACCTTGCACCAGTGCTGGGGCCGCGACCTGCTGAACCTGCCGGAAGGTGACAAGGGTTTCGGCGTGATCAAGCCATCGGGCAGCGACCAGACCGTGGCCTTGCTCACCGGCGACCGCGTACTGGTATTGCCCAAGGAAATGCCACCCAAGTTGTGGGAATACACACTGGGCGCCGAGCCGACTGGCAAGGTGATTCCTGAGTCGCCGGACGAAGCTGTGCTCAAGCAGAAGCTCGAGTCGTTCCTGCAGACCGCGACCAAGAGCCTGCTGGATAACACCGCAGGTGTGGTAGATGGCAAACCGGACTAACTGACCGGCAATAAAAAAGAGGCCCTCTAGAGGGCCTCTTTTTTTTGCTTTCTTACTTGTAGGAGAGAGCTTGCTCGCTCCTACAAAAAGCGTAGCGCGGCGTTTATATCTTGCCGAGCAACAACAGCACCAGCAGAACAACCAGCACCACACCCAGGATACCCGACGGTCCATAACCCCAGTTACGCGAGTGCGGGAACACGGGCAGGCCACCGACCAGCAGCAGGATCAGGATAATAATCAGAATGAGGCTCATGGTTTTATTCCTTATAGGTTCTTTGCAAAAACCGGCTGTTTAACCGTTGGTTCGTCCATGTACAGTGGGACGCCTTACCCATTCCGACTCTGCTACTTCGTAGAAAATTCATTGTTTTTATAAAACATTTTGATGTGACGCTTATTTCTTTTAACGCGTGCGCAACTTGAACTAATCAGTTGAAAAAAATTGAACTTAGTCGATAGGCACGCTTGCGACCGGGCCCGCGGTTTGCCCGGGGCATTCATCACCCTGATGGTGCGTGGGTAGAGCAAAAACCTTCGCTACACTGCCGGTCACTTCTTTCGTGAACCACAAGGCTACCTCCTATGCAAAACCGCATGATGATCACTGGCGCCGGGTCTGGCCTGGGTCGCGAAATCGCTCTGCGCTGGGCCCGTGAAGGCTGGCAGTTGGCGTTGTCTGATGTCAGCGAGCCCGGTTTGCAGGAAACCCTCAAGCAGGTTCGCGAAGCAGGGGGGGATGGCTTTATCCAGCGCTGTGACGTGCGTGACTACAGCCAGCTCACGGCCTTCGCCCAGGCCTGTGAGGTGAAGCTCGGGGGCATCGATGTGATCGTCAATAACGCCGGCGTGGCCTCGGGCGGGTTCTTCGCTGAACTGTCCCTGGAGGATTGGGACTGGCAGATCGCAATCAACCTGATGGGCGTCGTCAAAGGCTGCAAGGCGTTCCTGCCGCTGCTGGAAAAGAGCAAGGGCCGCATCATCAACATCGCGTCAATGGCAGCGCTGATGCAGGGCCCCGCCATGAGTAACTACAACGTGGCCAAGGCGGGCGTGGTGGCGTTGTCCGAGAGCCTGTTGGTGGAGCTCAAGCAACAGGAAGTGGGCGTGCATGTGGTGTGCCCGTCGTTTTTCCAGACCAACCTGCTCGACTCGTTCCGTGGGCCAACCCCAGCCATGAAGGCTCAAGTGGGCAAGTTGCTTGAGAGTTCGCCCATCTCGGCGGCGGATATTGCCGACTACATTTACCAGCGCGTGGCCGAAGGCGAATTCATGATCCTGCCCCACGAGCAAGGCCGCATGGCTTGGGCGTTGAAACAGAAAAATCCGCAGTTGCTGTATGACGAAATGACCCTGATGGCCGACAAGATGCGCGCCAAGGCGCAGGCTGTTAAGGCCTGATTTGGCTGGGGTCTGTCAGGCAAGTTACCTACCTGTGTAGGCAGTGCCTGATTTGCCCGCAAGCCATTGCCGGCCCAGCGCCAAGGGGGCATGGTCGAGGTCCTGTTACTGGAAAAGGACAACCGCCATGCTGGTCTTAAGCCGTGCCATAGGCGAAGCCATCGCCATTGGCGATGACATCACCGTGCATATCCTTGACGTGAACGGTACTCATGTGAAGTTTGGCATCGAGGCGCCGATGGGCGTCAACGTGTACCGCTCCGAGGTGTACCGCAAGATTCTCAAAGGCGAGGGCCAGGCTACCCATCCCGTGCCGGTACCCAACCTTTAGGCGCAGCTTTTCAGTCGAACAGGTGCTTGGGCACATCGTGCTTGAGCATCAACTGGCATTGCTCGCTCTCGGGGTCGAAGACGATCAGCGCCTGGCCTTTGGTCAGCGCCTGGCGCACGCGCAGCACGCGGGTTTCCAGGGGCGTGTCGTCGCCATTGTCGGTGCCGTCGCGGGTGACGAAGTCTTCGATGAGGCGGGTCAGGGTGTCGACTTCAAGTGCATCGTAGGGAATCAGCATACAAGCCTCAGGTGTCAGGTCCCGGCGATGCTACTGCGCCGGGACCTTTGTTGCCAGTATCAACTCACCGCGTCAGGACTTCTGGCCGACCAGGCTGTCCACCGATGGCACGCGGGTGTCGCTCTCCATTTGCGTTTCATGCTCGATCTGATGACTGAACCGATCCAGTGAGCCCTGGGCCGGTTGCGCATCGCTGGCAAACACCGGCGGGCTGAGGATGTAAGCGCCCAGCAAGCGGCTCAGGGCGGCCAGGCTGTCTATATGGGTACGCTCGTAACCGTGGGTGGCGTCACAACCGAAGGCCAGCAGGGCGGTGCGTATATCATGGCCGGCGGTGACCGCCGAGTGCGCATCGCTGAAGTAATAGCGGAACAGATCGCGGCGTACCGGCAGGTCGTTCTCCGACGCCAGGCGCAGCAAGTGGCGGGACAGATGATAATCATAGGGCCCGCCGGAGTCCTGCATGGCCACGCTCACCGCGTGTTCGCTGGAGTGCTGGCCGGGGGCGACCGGGGCAATATCGATGCCGACAAACTCACTCACATCCCAGGGCAGGGCGGCCGCTGCACCACTGCCGGTTTCCTCGGTAATGGTGAACAGCGGGTGGCAGTCGATCAGCAAGGGTTCGCCACTGTCGACGATGGCCTTGAGCGCGGCGAGCAGGGCAGCGACGCCGGCCTTGTCGTCCAGGTGGCGAGCGCTGATATGCCCGCTCTCGGTGAACTCGGGCAGTGGGTCGAACGCCACGTAGTCACCGACGCTGATGCCCAGGGAGTCGCAGTCGGCACGCGTGGCGCAGTAGGCGTCCAGGCGCAGTTCCACATGGTCCCAGCTCACCGGCATTTCATCCACGGCAGTGTTGAACGCGTGCCCGGAGGCCATCAACGGCAATACGCTGCCGCGAATCACGCCGTTGTCGGTGAACAGGCTGACCCGGCTGCCTTCGGCAAAGCGGCTCGACCAGCAGCCCACCGGCGCCAGGGTCAGGCGCCCGTTGTCCTTGATCGCACGCACGGCGGCGCCGATGGTGTCCAGGTGGGCAGAGACGGCGCGGTCAGGGCTGTTTTTCTGGCCCTTGAGGGTAGCGCGAATGGTGCCGCGCCGGGTCATTTCAAACGGAATGCCGAGCTCTTCCAGGCGTTCGGCGACGTAACGCACGATGGTGTCGGTAAAACCGGTGGGGCTGGGAATGGCGAGCATTTCCAGCAGCACTTTTTGCAGGTACGCGAGATCGGGTTCGGGAATGGTTCGGGTCATGGAAACTCCTGATGAGTTGAGGGCGATCGACGCGCTGCGATCGTGCGATCGTTCCCACGCTCTGCGTGGGAATGCCTCAGGGACGCTCTGCGTCCGCTGTGGTGACGCAGAGCGTCACAGGCTGCATTCCCACGCGGAGCGTGGTAACGATCGGTAGTCAGGTAGCCGGCTGACTGTGTGGAAACAACAAATCCACAAACTTCTCAGCCGTGGGTTGCGGTTCATGGTTGGCCAGGCCGGCCCGTTCGTTGGCTTCGATAAACACATACTCTGGCTGGTCGGCCGCAAGTACCATCAGGTCCAGGCCGACCATAGGGATATCCAGGGCACGGGCCGCACGCACGGCCGCGTCCACCAGCGTGGGGTGCAGGATCGCCGTGACATCTTCCAGGCAACCCCCGGTGTGCAGGTTGGCGGTGCGTCGCACGGCCAGTTGCACGCCACGGGGCAGGATGCTGTTGTAGTCGTAACCTGCGGCTTTGAGGGTGCGCTCGGTTTCTGCATCCAGCGGGATTTTGCTCTCGCCGTCGGTGGCCGCCTGGCGACGACGGCTTTGCGCCTGGATCAACGCGCGAATCGAATGCTGGCCGTCGCCGATCACTTCGGCAGGGCGACGAATCGCAGCCGCGATCACTTCAAAACCGATCACCAGAATCCGCAGGTCCAGGCCTTCGTGGAAGCTTTCCAGCAACACGCGGCTGTCGAACTGGCGCGCCGCTTCGATCGCCTGCTGCACCTCTTCGATGCTGCGCAGATCCACGGCGACGCCATGGCCTTGCTCGCCATCCAGCGGCTTGACCACGATGCGCTGGTGTTCGTCGAGAAACTCCAGGTTGTCGTCGGCACTGCCCGCCAACTGTTGCACCGGCACCTGCAGGCCCGCCGCCTTGAGCACCTTGTGGGTGAGGCTCTTGTCCTGGCACAGGGTCATGCTGATGGCGCTGGTCAGGTCGCTCAGGGACTCACGGCAACGCACGCGACGCCCGCCGTGGCTAAGGGTGAACAGGCCCGCATCGGCATCGTCCACTTGCACATCAATACCGCGTCGGTGGGCTTCTTCGACAATGATGCGCGCGTAAGGGTTGAACTCCGCCTGGGGCCCCGGGCCCAGAAACAGCGGTTGATTGATGCCGTTCTTGCGCTTGATTGCAAAGGTGGTCAACGCCCGAAAGCCGAGCTTGGCGTAAAGGCTCTTGGCCTGGCGGTTATCGTGCAGCACCGACAAGTCCAGGTAGCTCAAGCCTCGGCTCATGAAGTGCTCCACCAAGTGGCGCACTAACACTTCACCGACGCCAGGGCGCGTGCATTGCGGGTCGACGGCCAGACACCAGAGGCTGCATCCGTTCTCCGGGTCGTGGAAGGCCTTGTGATGATTGAGGCCCATCACGCTGCCAATCACCGCGCCGCTGTCTTCGTCTTCGGCCAGCCAGTACACCGGGCCGCCTTGATGACGTGGGGTGAGGCGTTCCGGGTCGACAGGTAGCATCCCGCGGCCCTGGTAAAGGTGGTTGACCGCTTGCCAGTCGGCCTCGCTCTGCACCCGGCGAATACGAAAGCCGCGAAATACACGGGTGGCCGGGCGGTAGTCGGTGAACCACAGGCGCAGGGTGTCGGACGGGTCGAGGAACAGTTGCTGCGGGTCAATGCCCAGGATTTGCTGAGGCGCGGCCACGTACAGCGCTATATCACGCTCGCCGGGCTGCTCGTTGAGCAGTTCCTGGGCCAGGCTTGCCGGGTCGGGAAAGGTGTGGCCAATCAACAACCGGCCCCAGCCGCAATGCACGGCAATCGGGTCGGCGGCCAGTGCGCTGCCATCTTCGGCCAGGCGCGCTTGCAGGCGCTCGTAGGTCGGCGCCTGGCCCTTGAGTAAGCGTTGGCTGTAAGCCGCGGCATTCGGTTTCATGGATCAGATTCCTTGTTCGCTCAGCCACAGGTTCAGCGCCGCCAGCTGCCACAGCTTGGAGCCGCGCAGCGGGGTCAATTGGCCTTGCGGGTCGGTGAGCAAGCGGTCGAGCATGGCCGGGTTGAACAGCCCGCGGTCCTGGCTCGGGTCCAGCAGCAACTCGCGCACCCAATTCAAGGTATCGCCCTGCAGGTGCTTGAGGCCGGGCACCGGGAAGTAGCCTTTCTTGCGGTCGATGACTTCGCTGGGGATCACCCGACGCGCCGCTTCCTTGAGCACCTGTTTGCCGCCGTCGGGCAGCTTGAACTGGGCCGGCACACGGGCCGACAGTTCTACCAGGCGGTAGTCGAGAAACGGCGTGCGCGCTTCCAGGCCCCAGGCCATGGTCATGTTGTCGACGCGTTTGACCGGGTCGTCCACCAGCATCACCGTGCTGTCCAGGCGCAGGGCCTTGTCCACCGCTGCGTCGGCGCCCGGCATTGCAAAGTGCTCGCGCACGAAATCGCCAGCAGCGTCGTTGGCGGTCAGCCATTGGGGCGCGACGGTCGCCGCGTAGTCGTCGTAGCTGCGGTCGAAAAACGCCTCGCGGTAGGCCGCGTACGGGTCGCTGGCACCGTCCACTTGCGGGTACCAGTGGTAACCGGCGAACAGTTCATCGGCGCCCTGGCCGCTCTGCACCACTTTGCAATGCTTGGCCACTTCCCGCGACAGCAGGTAGAAGGCGATGCAGTCATGGCTGACCATCGGCTCGCTCATGGCGCGGAAGGCGGCCGGCAGTTGCTCGATGATCTCGCTTTCGGCGATGCGCAGTTGGTGGTGATGGGTGCCGTAGTGTTTGGCGATCAGGTCTGAGTACTGGAACTCGTCGCCACGTTCGCCGCCGGCGTCTTCAAAGCCGATGGAAAAGGTCGACAAATCCTCCACGCCCACTTCACGCAGCAGGCCGACGAGCATGCTCGAGTCGACGCCGCCGGACAGCAGCACCCCCACATCCACCGCCGCACGTTGGCGAATGGCCACGGCTTCGCGGGTGCTGTCGAGCACGCGGTCGGTCCAGTCTTCCAGGGTCAGGTGTTTTTCGTCCTCATGGGGCCCGTAGGGCAGGGTCCACCAGGTTTTCTGTTCGGTCTTGCCGCTGGCGTCGATGCGCATCCAACTGGCGGGCGGCAGCTTTTCGATGCCGGCCAACAACGTGCGCGGCGCAGGGACCACGGCGTGGAAATTCAGGTAGTGGTTGAGGGCGACCGGATCGAGGATCGGGTTGATATCCCCACCCTTGAGCAACGCGGGCAACGCTGAGGCAAAGCGCAGGCGTTGGCCGGTGCGCGACAGGTACAAGGGCTTCACACCGAGACGGTCACGAGCGATGAACAGACGCTGGGCATCACGCTCCCAGATGGCGAAAGCGAACATGCCGTTGAGCTTGGGCAGCAGCGCTTCGCCCCAGGCGTGATAACCCTTGAGCAACACTTCGGTGTCGCCACCGGAATAGAAGGCGTAACCCAGGGCTTCCAGCTCTTGGCGCAGCTCCGGGAAATTATAGATAGCGCCATTGAACGCCAGGGACAGCCCCAGATGGGCGTCGACCATCGGTTGGGCAGAGCCGTCCGACAGGTCCATGATCTTCAGGCGGCGGTGGCCCAGGGCAATCGGCCCTTGGGCATGAAAGCCCCAGGCGTCGGGGCCTCGGGGGGCGAGGTGGTGCGTGATGCGTTCTACGGCTGCCAGGTCGGCAGGTTGATGATCAAAGCGTAACTCGCCAGCTAGTCCACACATAAATTCCTTACCGGTTTTTCCGTTGGGGAGGGGTCAATACTCAATACGCCCAAAAGGGCGCGTACCCAGAAACTGACCCAGTGCTATGCGTGGAGTTTTAGACCGATAAGTTATAAGGCAGATAGCCGCCTTGCCTTTAATCCGGCTTTTTTTGTGCAGCGCCCTGGCCTCGCACCAACGCGCGCAGGGCAAATCGATTGGGGTGGCAAGCCTCGGCTACGCTGGTGGGCACTGGCAGGGGCTCATCACTCAGCCATGCAGCCAAAAGTTCGCCGCACAACGGCGCAGTGATCAGGCCACGCGAGCCATGGCCGCTATTGAGAAACAGCCCCGGCAGCCACGGGCAGGGCGTTTGCGGCACTTGCCGGGCGTCTTTGCCCAGTACCGCATAAGCCTGCTCAAACGCCGCATGGTCGGCCAGTGGCCCAACGATGGGCAGGTAGTCGGGGCTGGTACAACGAAACGCGGCACGGCCTTCCAGTTGTTCGGCCGCCAGGCGGTCGGCACCCAGGCGCTGCAGCAGGTCGGTAGACATCTCGCGCAGCATCTGCAGGTTGCCGCTGTGTTCGGCGGGCGTGGGCGTGAGGTCTTGATTGTTGAAGTCAAAACTGGCGCCCAGGGTGTGTTCGCCAAGCCGGGCCGGCGCGACGTAGCCCTCGGCACAGACCACCGTGGCCAGCGCTTTACTCGCGCAGGTTTGCGCCAGCCGAGTGATCTGCCCACGGATGCGCTTGAGCGGTATGTCAGCACTGAAGGGGAAACGCTTGATCTCCGCAGCCCCTGCGAGCACCACGACACCGGCGCTGGCCAGCACGCGGTCACCGGCGCGGGCTTGCCATTGGTCGTCGAGCCGGTGCAGTTCCAGTGCCTCGTGGTGGGTGAGCACTTCAATCAGTGGATGTTTGGCCTGCCACTGGCACAGCGCGGGCGGATGCACCCAACCGCCCTCTGGAAAAAACAACCCGCCGTGGGCCAGTTCGATTCCCGCCTTTTGCTGCGCCTGCTCGCGGTCTAGTAGATGCAGCAGGTCCGGAGCAAAGGCGTTTGCCAATTGAGCCTGACGCTGGATCTCTTTGGCGTCAAACGCCAGTTGCAACACGCCACAGCCGTCCCAATCGACACCTCGGTGCAAATGTTCCAGCAGGCGTCGGGTGTGGCCAAAACCGCTGACTATCAGCTGGGACAAGGCCGTGCCATGGGCCGAAAGCTTGAGGTACAACACACCCTGTGGGTTGCCCGACGCTTCCTGTGCCAAGCCGGCGTGGCGCTCCAGAAGGCTGACACGCCAACCCCGGGCGGCCAGGCTGGCGGCGGTCGCGCACCCGGCCAGGCCACCGCCGATGACCAGGGCATGACGTTCTCCCTCGATGGCGGGTGGCCGGGCGAACCAGGGTTTACGTGGGGCCGGCGCGGGTAAGTCGGCGGGCCAACCGACAAACTCCCCACGCAGGATCTCCCACTTATGGCCGATGCCTGGCGTGCGTTTCATCTTGAACCCGGCGGCATTGATCAACCGCCTTACCCAGCCGGTGCTGGTGAAGGTGCTGATGGTCGAGCCCGGTGCCGCCAGGCGCGCCAGTTGGGCGAACAGCTCGGCGGTCCACATGTCGGGGTTTTTCGCCGGGGCGAACCCGTCGAGAAACCATGCATCGACCTGGGCGTCCAGTTGCGGCAATTGTTCCAGCGCATCGCCGATCAACAGGGTCAGGGTCACGCGGCCGTTGTCCAGTACCAGGCGTTGGAAACCCTGGTGGATGGCAATGTATTGCGCCAGCAGTTGCTCGGCCAAGGGTTGCAGTTCGGGCCAGAGGGCGAGGGCGCGTTGCAGGTCGGCATGGCTGAGGGGGTACTTTTCCACGCTGACGAAGTGCAGCCGCGCACCGGCGACTGCGTGCTGTTCGAACAACTGCCAGGCGCAGAGGAAGTTCAAGCCGGTGCCGAAGCCAGTTTCACCAATCACCAGGCGCCCACCTGCGGGCAAGGCGGCGAAGCGTTCCTGCAAGCGGTTCTGCTCCAGGAACACGTAGCGGGTTTCTTCCAGGCCCGACTGGTCGGAGAAATACACGTCGTCGAATACCCGCGAATGCGGGCGGCCTTGGTCATCCCAGTCGAGCTGGGCGTGGGTGATGGGGTTCATGGCGGCTCATAAAATGAAAGCGGGCAAAGGCAAGGCGGCCATTCTAGCCGATCAACAGGCGTTGAATTGATCCATGGCAAGGCTGGGTTGTATTTCCTTGCGCGTGTCGGGGCCCAATCCGCTAGTCTTGAGCCATCTTGAAACGGAGCTGCCCATGTTCGAATCCGCCGAAATCGGTCACGCCATCGACAAAGACACCTACGACGCCGAAGTGCCGGCCTTGCGTGAAGCCTTGCTGGAAGTTCAGTACGAGCTGCAACAGCAGAAACGCTTCCCGGTGATCATACTCATCAACGGCATCGAGGGCGCGGGCAAGGGTGAAACCGTCAAGCTGCTCAATGAATGGATGGACCCGCGCCTGATCGAAGTGCGCACCTTCGACCAGCAGACCGACGAAGAACTGGCGCGTCCACCGGCCTGGCGCTACTGGCGGCAACTGCCGGCCAAGGGCCGCATGGGCATTTTCTTCGGCAACTGGTACAGCCAGATGCTGCAAGGCCGCGTGCATGGGCAGATCAAGGATGCGCGCCTGGACCAGGCCATCGCCGGCGCCGAACGTCTGGAAAAGATGCTCTGCGATGAAGGTGCGCTGATCTTCAAGTTCTGGTTCCACCTGTCCAAAAAACAGATGAAGGCGCGCCTCAAGGCCCTGGCCGACGACCCGCTGCACAGCTGGCGCATCAGCCCATTGGACTGGCAGCAGTCCAAGACCTACGACAAGTTCGTGCATTTCGGTGAGCGTGTGCTGCGCCGCACCAGCCGCGATTACGCGCCGTGGCATGTGATCGAAGGCGTCGACCCCCATTACCGTGGGCTGACCGTGGGCAAGATCCTGCTCGATGGGCTGCAAAGTGCCCTGAACCAGGCCAAGGTCAAGGCCAGCGGCATGAACCCGGCGCCGTTGCTTGCCTCGGTGGACCAAAAGAGCCTGCTCGACAGCCTCGACATGACCCTGCGCCTGGACAAGGACGACTATGAAGAGCAACTGATTACCGAACAGGCGCGCTTCTCTGGCCTGATGCGCGACAAACGTATGCGCAAGCACGCGCTGGTAAGCGTGTTCGAGGGCAACGACGCGGCGGGCAAGGGCGGGGCGATCCGCCGTGTGGCGGCAGCACTGGACCCGCGCCAGTACCACATCGTGCCGATTGCCGCGCCCAGCGAAGACGAACGGGCCCAGCCTTATCTATGGCGGTTCTGGCAGAAAATCCCGGCGCGCGGCATGTTCACCGTGTTTGACCGCTCCTGGTACGGCCGCGTGCTGGTGGAGCGCATCGAAGGCTTCTGTACCCCTGCGGACTGGATGCGCGCCTATGGCGAGATCAATGACTTCGAAGAGCAACTGCGCGATGCGGGGGTGATCGTGGTCAAGTTCTGGCTGGCCATCGACAAGGAGACGCAACTGGAGCGCTTCCAGGCTCGTGAAGAAATCCCCTTCAAACGCTTCAAGATCACCGAAGACGACTGGCGCAATCGCGACAAGTGGGACGACTACCGCGCGGCAGTGGGCGATATGGTTGACCGCACCAGCACCGAGGTGGCGCCCTGGACTCTGGTCGAGGCCAACGACAAGCGCTGGGCGCGGGTCAAGGTGCTGCGCACCATCAACCGTGCGCTGGAAGAAGCGTTTGATAAAAGCGACAAGCACGACAAGAAGAAAAAGAAATAGCCTGTAGGAGCGAGCTTGCTCGCGAAAAACGTCAACGATAACGCGTGCTTCCTGAGTGAACGCGG